>NZ_DDOI01000157.1:57951-72104 GCF_002341575.1 Marinobacter sp. UBA2498
CAGCAACGGCTAGAAAAAATGCGGGAACACGAGCGCCAGGAACATGCCCGTGACGACCATAAAGACCCGTCAATTCACTGACCGGCGATCATAAGAAAACGGACAGGAGAGAACACACCCATGACTGATATCCAGCAAACCGTGTACGTTGTTGAGGACGATGAAGCAGTCCGCGATTCCCTGGAGCTGCTGCTGAAATCCGACGGCAAGCCGGTAAAGACCTATGAGAGTGCAACCGCTTTCCTGAAGGACTACTCCGACAAGATGGCAGGCTGCATTGTGCTGGATATTCGCATGCCGGGCATGGACGGTATGGAGCTCCAGAAAAAGCTCAATGAAAAACACTCTATATTGCCGATTATCTTTGTGACGGGTCACGGTGACGTCCCCATGGCCGTCGACGCCATGAAAGAGGGCGCTGTGGACTTCATTCAAAAGCCCTACCGTGAGGAGGCACTGCTGGAGAAAATTGAGGCAGCCCTCAAACAGGATCTTGAGCAGCGAAAGTCTCTGGACGAGAAGCAGGAGATCATTCGCCGCATCAAGAGCTTGACCCCCCGGGAACACGAGATCATGGACCGTATGATTGCCGGTCAGGCCAACAAGGTGATTGCCATTGAGCTGGAAATCAGCCAGCGCACGGTCGAGATCCACCGTTCCCGCGTTATGCACAAGATGGGGACCCATTCCCTGGCACATCTCGTTCGTATGGTCCTGTCCGTAAAGGACCTTATCGACGCAGGGTGATCCCGGCGGCATCATACGGTTACTTTTCTAACCGGCCCGACATTTATGACTGAAGCTGTCAGCGAGAACTCGGAGGTGACGGTTCTGCTCGTGGATGACAATCCGCAGAACCTCAAAGTCCTCTATGAGACCCTGAAAGACAAAGGTTACCGGCTACTCATTGCCAACGAGGGTGAAAAGGCCCTCGACCTTGCCCACCGCCATCAGCCCGAAGTGATTCTCCTCGATATCATGATGCCGGAGATGGACGGCTATGAAGTCTGCGAGCGCCTCAAGGCCGCCCCGCAGACGGCCGACTGTGCCGTCGTCTTTCTGTCTGCGCTGGACGACCTGCAGGCAAAGGTGAAGGGCTTTTCACTCGGCGGTGCCGACTACATCTCCAAGCCGTTCCAGTCCCAGGAAGTGATCGCTCGCGTGAAAACCCACGCCAGCGTTATTCGTCTTGAAAGAGAGTTGCAGGCCCGCAACCGGGAGCTGCAGAGTGACCAGGCCCGGATTCTGAACTCCATCAGCGAAGGCATCTACGGCCTCGATGAGAACGGCATTATTGAATTTGCCAATCCGGCGGCGGCATCAATTGTTGGCTGCCCGGTGGAAGAGCTGATTGGTCGTGATTTCTTCGAAACCCACTTCGCGACTGCCGGTGACAATCCGGACGGACTGCCGGTGAAGGCGACCTGTCAGCAGGGTGTGGCCGAGAACCAGCGGGATATCCGAATGCTAAGGGCCGACGGAACCGGCTTTCCGGCGGAGTACCGCTCAACCCCGAAACTGGACTCTGACGAGCTCCACGGTGCCGTTGTTGTATTCCGGGATATCACCGCCGAACTGGACAATGAAAAGGCGCTGGAGGATGCCCGGCAACTGGTTCAGGAACAGCGCGATCAGCTTGCCCATACCTCGCGCCTGACCACCATGGGTGAAATGGCCGCCGGCGTTGCCCATGAGGTGAACCAGCCGCTGACCGCCATCACCAATTATGCCCGGGTCGCCAAGCGGATGATGGCAAAGGAAAGCCCTGGCATGGGGCCGCTCCAGGAGACCCTCGACAAGATCGAGGCACAGTCCCATCGCGCCAGTGAAATCATCCGACGCATTCGTCGATTCATGAAAAAACCGGCGACGGGCAAGGAAGTACTGTCGGTGCCCGCGTTGCTGGAAGACACCCGGCAGTTTGCCGAGGTGGATATGCGGAATAACAAGGGCGCTATTGAGCTGTCCGTGCCTGAGGACATGCCTGAGGTTCTGGCCGATCCCGTTCAGGTACAGCAGGTCGCCCTGAATCTGATTCGCAACGCTCTGGAAGCGACCAGCAGTATTGATTCCAGCGCGCCGGTAGAAGTGAGTGCCAGTGTGCAGGGTGGCACCTGTGTTCGAATCCAGGTGCGGGATCATGGCATCGGCCTCTCGGAAGATGCCGAAGAGAAACTGTTCCTGCCGTTCTTCACGACCAAGGACGAAGGGATGGGGATTGGCCTTTCAACCTGCCGTTCCCTCATACAGGCGCAGGGTGGCGACATCGGTTTCGAGCGGCCGGAAGGCGGTGGTGCCTGTTTCTATTTCACGTTGCCCGTTGCCGGCGCCCAGGGTTCCCCCTGCGCACCGGATGGCAAGCCTGCCTAAAACCAGTCGACGCGCCCGGTCAGATGGGGCGCATCGCCTTTGGCATTCAGCACCTGGTAGTCCCACCCCGTTTCTCCGGTGTTCCAGTTCAGCTGGGCTGTACCAGGCAGAAGCAGCGGTTTCTTGAACTGGCAGCTGATGCTGAGGGCACTGGCTTGCCAGCCTTCCTGTTGTTCCAGTAGCGCCAGTGCGTGGGCTTTGGTCCACATACCGTGGGCGATTGCCCGTGGAAAGCCGAACGCTTTGGCGCTCAGGGCATGCATGTGGATCGGGTTGCTGTCGCCGGATACCCGGGCGTATTGCCGGCCAATCGATTCGGGCGCCTTGAAATTTTCGGTGTTTGGATAACGTTCCAGCTCTGGCGGTGTTTTTTTGCCGGACGACTTGCTCTCGCCATCCGGTTGTCGGAACAACGTCGTGCTCGCTTCTTCCCAGACCAATTTGCCAGCCGAGCGAGCCTCGGTGATGAGATCAAACTCCACGCCCCGGTCACTTTTTACGGTATTCCCCAGTCGTACAGATAAATCCAGGTTCTCCCCGGTGCCGATCGGCCGGTGCTGGGTAATGGTGTTTCGCAGGTGCACCAGGCCCAGCAGCGGCAGGGGAAAGGCCTTCTCGGTGAGCAGTTTCAGGTGCAGTGGAAAAGCCAGCACATGGGGCCAGGTAACGGGCAGATGACTACCCGCCGCGAAGCCACAGACCTGCTGGTAGCGCTTGAGGTTCTTGCCGGCAGTACTGACGCCAAGCAGGCTGGCAGACAACTCCGGGATGCTGACGTCACCGCCGGTTTGCTTTTGTTTCGGCAGCAGTGTTCTGCCATACATGGGCAATAAGGCGGGTGGTGTCGTGTGGTAAACGAGGGTCTCTGGCATGGATGTTCTCCTTTATAGCCTCGACCGGAAATGCCGGCGCTGCCTGAGTAAAAGCGTAGTAGCAGAGGATATGCTTTTTTTTACATTTTGGTACAACTCGGCGTTCGTGGCCTGATATGCTCTAATATAAGACGATTGTCTAACAGGGTGCCTTTTCTGGGCCCTCTGGATCTGACAAACCTCTGGAGTGTGGCAAACCCTGCCAGATCAGGCATTGACCTGGCGAGCCCCGGCGACTGTCCGGCCGGCCAAAGTAGAAGTCAACAAATAAGAAAACGGGATCTTATGCAGGAACTTCGTGACGCGGGAGTGATGTTGCGCCTGATTTATGAGGCGATGAAAAAGAAGGGAATCGATACCAATGCGATTTTCAGCCGTCTGGGTGTGGATGAAAATTACGTTTATACCGAACAGCTTCGAACTCCCCACAGTGCGCAGATGTACTTCTGGCAGGCTGTTGAGGATGTTTCCGGCGATCCGGATGTTGGCCTGCATCTGGGACAGTTGCTGCCAGCGTATAAGGGGCAGGTGCTGGAATACCTCTTTCTGAGCAGCCCAACCTTCGGCGAGGGCCTGCGTCGGGCCCAGAACTATCAGCGTCTGCTGAGTGATGCTGCTAACACCGATTTCTTCATTGAGGGCGACGATGCCTGCATGGTTCTGGATGCAGCGTCTGATGATGTACGTCGTTTACGGCATTTCAATGAATGTTTCGTGCTGGGACTGATTACCTTTTTCCGCTCCATCACCGATGGCAACTTTTACCCGTCACGCATCGAGTTCGAGCATGAGCGTGCCGAGGGCCAGGATCATGTTCGCGAGGTGCTGGGGTGCGACGTCACCTTCGGTGCGCCGGAAAACCGGCTGTATTTCCCGGCCAAGCTGCTTTCCCATGCCTCGCCGCATGCCGAGCCGGAGCTGCTGGATCTGCACGAGCGGTTTGCCAGCGAACAGGTTGCCCGGTTGGAGAAGAAAGACATCGTTGGTCAGGTGGAGCGGATTGTCGCAGAGCTCCTCGATAGTGGAGAGGTCACCCTCGATGCCGTGGCCGAGCGGCTCGGCATCAAGCCGAGGACCCTGCGTACCCGGTTGACAGAGGCCGAGACCAGTTTCAATCAGGTACTCGCGGATTTTCGCTATCGCCTGGCCCGTCAGTTGCTGGCAACCACCGATGAATCCATTGATGAGATTGTCTACCTGACCGGCTTTTCTGAGCCCAGCACTTTTTATCGCGCATTCAAACGCTGGTCCGGAATGACACCTATCGAATACCGCAAAACCGCCCAGGGCAAGGACGCCATGGTCGATGCCATGTAACAGAACGCTTTTTCTGAAAATATTTTAGGAAAAGCGTTGACATAACAGGGCGCCTCTTTATAATGCGCCCTCGTTGTCACAGAGCAATCACACCCTTGATTGCCAAGCCTTTTCGAGGCGAGCTGTGATGACCCGCACGGAGCGGTAGTTCAGTTGGTTAGAATACCGGCCTGTCACGCCGGGGGTCGCGGGTTCGAGTCCCGTCCGCTCCGCCATTTTTTCCCCTCGTTTTACCTTTCACGTTATCCGACTTCTCCAGTTGCATTACATTCAACGCCAAGCTTCATTGTCATCGTTCTGTCATTGAGAACTTCTAGGCTATTTCTGAAAATTCAGGAATCAGGAAGGCTGTGATGCGGGATTACGAAGAAGAGTTGATTGAAAACCAGTTCGAAGAATATGAAGACGATGATGGCTGGGACGACGCCATGGAGTTATAGGCAAGGGATGAAACCATCACCGATGTCATCCATGCCTGATCTGCTTTCGGTGCTCCCCGGGGCTTAGATTGAACCAGCGCCGGTAGGCCTTGTGGAAGGCCGCAGGATTGGCAAAACCCAGAAGCCAGGCAATCTCCGCCAGTGATGTCTCTGTCTCCCGAATATAATCCCGCGCTAACTGTTTTCGCGTTTCATCCACCAGTTCCCTGAATCCGGTTCCCTCGGCGGCCAGTTGTCTCTGGAGCGTCCATGGCGCAATCCCCAGTTTAACTGCAATGGTTTCCAGGCTGGGTGTCTCGCCCCGAAACAGGGGTGTGAGAAGGTTTTTTACGCGGTCGCCTGTGGTCCACCCCCGTCGTATCTGCTGCAGTTCCCGTTCGCAGAGATCCGAAAGCTTTTCATGCATGGCGGGCTGAGCCTGCTGGCTGGCGCTTTCCCAAATGTCCTGACGAACGGTAAGGCTGTTGTTCGAAGCTCCAAACTGCACGGGGCAGCGGAACCAGCTCTCGAACAAATCATCCTGGCCGATTGATCGGTATTCGATAGTGACCTTCTCCAGAACGTCATAACGGCCCGTAACGGTCCTGAGAAACTGGGTCCACGCGGCAAGAACGGAATCCACCACGAAGTAGTTGAAGCCGTTATAGGGACGAATCGAGTAGAACTTTGCTTGCCGGGTTTCCGGTTGGACCGTTGGAACGCCACGGCTATTGCGGCTGGTTAGCAGAGCGTATCGAATCAGCGTGGCGAGTGCTGCGCCAGTGGTGCCGGCGGTTTCTCCGGCCAGCCCTGCAATACCCGCGTCGACAGGGCGTGATAGCGCACCCATCCTCAGCCCGAGAGCCGGGTTGCCGGTCTCGTTGATCGCGGCATGCCCCAGACGCATAAACCGCGGGATGCTGATGCGCGCTTCCGGTGATGTCAGGGTCTGATGGTCAAGCTGGAAACGGGATGCCAGTTCTGCGCTGCTGGCGCCTTCGGCTTCGGCGGCCCGCAAAAGAGCCGACGCATAGAGAACACTGATGTCCCCGAGTGAGTTTCGGTTTTTTGACGGGCTGGAGAGGTGGGCGTTCATTGAAGCCTTTGTCTGACATGTTATGCAAGGATAATAAAATGTTATCCCTGGATATTGTCGATGGCAAGATGCGCGGGTAGTTTAAGGCTCAACAATGAACGGAGCCCTGTCATTTATAGGCGTTCCGCCCGAGATCACGATGAGGAGAGCAAACATGACCGCGAGCACGACGCCAGGCGTTGCCAAGTACCCGAACCTGCTTGAGCCACTGGACCTTGGTTTTACCAAACTGCGTAACCGCACCCTGATGGGCTCCATGCACACCGGCCTGGAAGAGGCCAAAAATGGCTTCGAACGCCTTGCGGCATTCTATGCAGAGCGTGCCCGTGGCGGTGCCGGCCTGATCGTGACTGGCGGTATTGCTCCGAATGTGGAGGGGGGCGTTTTCCAGCACGCCGCCAAGATGACCACCGAAGAGGAAGTCGAGAAGCACAGGGTCATTACCGATGCGGTGCATGGAGCTGATGGCAAGATCTGCATGCAGATCCTCCACGCTGGCCGCTACGCCTATTCTCCGGAGCTGGTGGCACCCTCGGCCATTCAGGCGCCAATCAATCCGTTCAAGCCCCGGGAGCTGGATGAAGACGGCATCGAGAAGCAGATCCAGGACTATGCGGAGTGCGCCGCACTGGCACAAAGCGCCGGTTATGACGGCGTTGAAGTGATGGGGTCAGAGGGTTACTTCATTAACCAGTTCATTGTGTCTCATACCAACCATCGGACTGACCGTTGGGGTGGCAGTTACGAAAACCGCATTCGTCTGCCCATCGAAATCGTTCGCCGGGTTCGTGAACGAGTGGGCGAGAACTTTATCCTGATTTACCGCCTGTCCATGCTGGATCTGATTGAAGACGGCAGTACCTGGGAAGAGGTGGTGCATCTGGCCAAGGAAATCGAGAAGGCGGGTGCAACCATCATCAATACGGGTATTGGCTGGCATGAGGCCCGCGTACCTACCATTGCCACCTCAGTTCCCCGGGGCGCATTTACCAAGGTGACCGCGCGCTTGAAAGGTGAAGTGAGCATTCCTCTGGTCACCACCAACCGGATTAACATGCCGGATGTGGCCGAGAAGATTCTGGCCGAGGGCGATGCCGATATGGTGTCCATGGCCCGGCCGTTCCTCGCAGACGCCGATCTGGTTCTGAAGGCGGCGGAAGATCGCGCGGAGGAGATCAACACTTGCATCGGCTGTAATCAGGCCTGCCTTGATCACACCTTCAGTGGCAAGCTGACGTCCTGCCTGGTCAATCCCCGCGCCTGTCATGAAACCGAGCTGACCTACGTGAAGACCGCGAAGCCCAAATCCATCGCGGTGGTTGGTGCCGGCCCGGCAGGACTGGCTTTTGCTTCCGTGGCGGCAGAGCGTGGCCATAAGGTGACACTGTTTGACGCCGGCAGTGAGATTGGTGGCCAGTTCAACGTTGCCAAGCTGATTCCGGGCAAGGAAGAGTTTTACGAGACGTTGCGTTACTTCCGGGTGATGCTCGACAAGCATCAGGTCGATTTACGCCTGAACACCCGGGTTAGCGCTGACGACGTGAAAGCCGGTGGCTTTGACGAAGTGATTCTGGCCACTGGCGTAAAGCCGCGTACGCCGGAAATCGAGGGTATCGATCATCCCAAAGTGATCGGTTATCTGGACGCGCTGCTGGAGCGCAAGCCGGTTGGCCAGAAAGTGGCCGTGATCGGCGCCGGCGGTATCGGTTTCGATGTCTCCGAGTTTATCGTCCACAAGGGCACGTCAGCTGCTTTGGATACCGATCACTTCATGCGTGAGTGGGGTGTGGATCTCAGTGTTGAGCATCGTGGTGGCATCCAGGGCGTTGAGCCCCAGGTACCGGAGCCTGCCCGGGAAGTCTATCTGCTTCAGCGCAAGGCCTCGAAAGTGGGTAAGAACCTGGGCAAGACCACCGGCTGGATTCACCGGACTTCCCTGAAAAACCGTCAGGTTCAGATGGTGCCCGGTGTGACCTATCGTAAAATCGATGATGAGGGGCTGCATATAACGGTCACGCCGAAAGGCGCAGAGCAGGGCGAAGATCGTGTGCTGCCCGTGGATACCATTATCGTCTGCGCGGGCCAGGAGCCGCTGCGCGAACTGCAAAGCGAACTCGAGGCAGCGGGCCTGCCAGTTCACCTGATTGGTGGCTCGGATGTGGCGGCTGAACTCGATGCCAAGCGAGCGATCAACCAGGGCAGTCGCCTGGCAGCAGAGCTTTAAGCGCAAACACGATCACAAATCGTTGCACTTTTTCCCTGTGCAGAAACGATTGTCTGGCTAGACTAATAGCTTTGAGTCTGTCAGCTTGCGTCTTCGCCCCGGCTCCGGGAGGCTGGGGTTGAAGAGGCCGGCACCACGATCGGATGGAACATCTCTCAGTGTTCTGTCGTGTGGTGTCGAGTCGTTGAACTTTGGAGAACGTGCAATGGTGTCTGCCGACCAGGCAACCGATGGTTATTCGGCGGTATTTTTTGTGGAAGGAAGCCAGGTGGCTCGCGAAATGCGGGCCACGGAATTCGGCGCTTTCCTGGATGGCTACGTTGGGCTGTCCGATCTTGCCGAAACCGATGTCAGGGCTGTTCTGGTTGAGTTGAGTCCCGATCTTCGGGTTCAGGCACTCGTGTTCTTCCGAATCTGGTTTGATGAGGAGGGCAGGGCAGACAGTCACTGGAACCTGCCGATTGAAGAGCTCGCCAGGCAAGGCGCCAAGGGGCCGGACATGGGCGGTGGTCCGATCCGGCTGGTTTGCCGAAGCCAATGCCCCGATCCCAAGTTCAAGGAGGATCTTTGGGACCCGGACATGACCCCGGGGAATAATCATTTCCAGGCCATTCGCAAGGCAGTAGAGGCCAATAGCCTTAAATTCCGCAAAGTTGAGCCGGTACAGGAAGAGAATATTCCGGTTCTGAATGAGCAGGCAGAAGATTCTTCGGAGCGCGAAGAGGCCGCAGCCGCCGCCGACCGTTCCCGCCTGGCGCAGTTGATTCGTGAGCAACGCCTGCGGATCAAGACCCTCCAGAGTGTCCACCGCGATGCGCTTTCGGATATCCAGCGAGAGCACCGGCTGGAGGTCCAGGGGTTACGCAGTGATATTGCGGATCTCGAGCAGAAATACGAACGCCAGCGCCTCAGTAATGAGCAGCTCAAGAAGCGACTTTCCGAAAGAAACGAGCAGTACCTCGCCATGCAGGAGCAGATGGCCGCGGTAGGTGAGGAGAAACAGCGGGAGGATTCAAACGCGGGTGCCGAGCTCCTGCTCCTCAGGGAGCAGCTGGAGCGGCGTCAGCGCGAACTCGAGCTGAGAGACGAGAAGATTGTCGCTCTCGAGGAAGAGAACCACGAGCTGAGAAACCGCGAACCTCCGGAAGACTCCATCATGGACCATTTGAAGCGCCAGACGGTGTTCCTGGTGGCCTACCAGCCAGGCGCCGGTCACGTAACGCTGCCCTTCAAGGACATTGAGACCTACTTCAGCAACCCCACCGCCTACGCCGCGGAACGCTGCGGCATGAATGAGCCCGCCTATCGTGAATGGCTGGATCACTATGAAAATCCTGTGTGCACCCACAAGGGCAACGATGGCAAACCCTGTGGTGAGCCGATCCTGCGGGTAAGCCAGCCCTCGGAATTCCGCCCGGGCGTTGACGATCGGTGTGAGAAACACCAGGCCTGAGGTTTGAACTTTTTCAGTATCGGGGTGACTTTCGTTAAACTGTACGCCAGATTGTCACCGGGGTAACGGTTTCGTTGGTCCCCGCCGCATCCCGACATCACAGGAAACTTCATGGATCAGTTCAGGAACATTGGTGTAATTGGCCGAATGGGCAGTGTGAAAGTGGTTGAATCACTGCGCCAGCTCAAACAGTACCTGATCACCAACAATTACCACGTCATTCTTGAAGAAGACACAGCCAGCATGCTGCCAGGGCATGGCCTGCAGGTGGCCAGCAAAAAGCTTCTGGGCGAAATCTGTGACCTGGTCATCGTGGTTGGCGGGGATGGCAGCCTTCTGGGCGCCGCCCGGGAGTTGGCCAAGTCCAAGATTCCCCTGCTTGGGGTGAACCGTGGGCGGTTGGGCTTCCTGACTGACATATCGCCGTCCGATCTTGAGGAGCGCCTGGGCAAGGTTCTGGAAGGCGAGTACATGGAGGAGACGCGGTTCCTGCTGGATGGCAATGTTGAGCGCAACGGCCAGCCCCTGGGGTTTGGTACGGCCCTGAACGATGTCGTACTGCATCCCGGTAAATCCACCCGGATGATTGGCTTTGACCTCTTCATCGACGGCCATTTCGTGTACAGCCAGCGTTCGGATGGCCTGATTGTCTCTACGCCGACAGGGTCTACCGCCTATTCGCTGTCTGCCGGTGGTCCGATTATGCACCCGAAGCTGGACGCCATTGTTCTGGTGCCCATGTTTCCCCACACTCTCAGTAGCCGGCCGATCGTCGTCGATGGCAAGAGCGAGATCAAACTGGTGATCGGGGAGACCAATGAAACCTATCCGCAAATCAGCTTTGACGGCCAGATGAACATTGCCTGCGCGCCGGGCGATATCATTCGCATTACCAAAAAGCCGTTCAAGATCCGGTTGATTCACCCCACAGACCATAATTTCTACGCCACCTGCCGTGACAAGCTTGGCTGGGCTAGTGAAATATCAGCGAGTTGATCATGGCTGCTACAAAATCGACCGCAAACCGCGGTTACGACATCATTGGCGACATTCACGGCTGTGCCAATACCCTGGCCAGATTGCTGGAGCAGATGGGGTATCGGAAAATCAACGGGGTCTACCAGCATCCCCGTCGTCAGGCGATCTTCATCGGCGATATCATTGATCGTGGCCCACGCATCCGTGAAGCCCTGCACCTTGTGCGCGATATGGTGGAACATGGTTCGGCCCGAATTGTCATGGGCAACCATGAGTACAATGCCCTGGGTTACTGTACGCGGGCGCGCCCGGGCAGCGGCAAAACCTTCCTGCGCGAGCACAACGCGCGTCACGACCGCCTGATCCGCGAGACTCTCGAGCAGTTCGAAGCGCACCCCTACGAGTGGAATGAGTTTCTCGAGTGGTTCTACACCATACCGCTGCTCATCGACGACGAGGATTTCCGCGTTGTGCACGCGTGTTGGGATGGCGACCTGATTGAGAAATTCAAGCAGTCGCAGGGTGGTGCGTGCATTGATGAGGATTTCCTGCACGCTTCTGCCGCCATCGAGTCTTTTGCCGGGCAGGTTATGGATACCCTTTTGAGGGGGACGGATCTGCGGCTCCCCCGGGGAATGACCATCACCGGTCGGGATGGCTATGTGCGCGAGTTTTTCCGAACCAAGTTCTGGGCCGACGATCCTCATACCTATGCCGATGTTGTCTTCCAGCCGGACCCGTTGCCACCGGAAGTGGCAAGCCGCGTATTGACGGAAAGCGAGCGAAAGCAGCTGATCAGTTATCCTCTTGATGCGCCCCCGGTTTTTGTCGGGCATTACTGGATGGAAGGAGAGCCGGCGCCGCTCAAATCCAATGTCGCGTGCATCGACTACAGTGCCGTGAAGTACGGGCGGTTGGTCGCTTACCGAATGGATGGTGAGCGGGCACTTTCCCGGGACAAATTTGTCTGGGTTGATGTGGAAAGACCGGAGCAAGCGGATTATCCCAATAGCGAGGACAGTCTTGCACGCTAGACCGAGCGTTGTGGCTGAATCATTTCCGGAGGCGGAGTAAGCGGTGTACCGAGTCAAGCAATTGGATACCACGGTAAACCTGGCGGGTTTCAGCCGTTGGCTGAACGGCCAGGGTGTGACCCACCGCATCACGGAAGAGGGCGGGTTCCAGGTGCTCTGGCTGGAAGATCCCGCCCATGCGGAACCCGTGCTCTCGGCCCTTGACCGTTTTATGGCGGAACCGGAAATCAGGGAAGCGGTGGATCGTCAGAACCGCTCACCGGTGTTTGTTGGTGGCCGCTGGCAACCTTCTCCACGTCATGCGCCGCTGGTGCTGGGGATTATCGTGTTTGCCGTAACCATGGTCTGGCTCACGGCCATGGGGCAGAATGAGCTGGCGGCCAGCCTGATGGTGATCGACCCCCGGGATTACGACTGGAGCACCATGGCCGGCCGCATTGAAGCGCTGACAGCGACGCTGGCAAGCGGCCAGGTCTGGCGGCTGCTGACGCCGGATTTTCTGCACTTCAGCTGGACCCACATCATTTTCAATTCGGTCATGCTCTGGTTTCTGGGTAGCCAGATCGAGTGGTTTGATGGTCGCGCCCGGCTAATCATGCTGTTTGTGATCACCAGCCTGATTTCCAACGGCCTGCAGTATTTTGTCTCGGGTCCGCTGTTCGGTGGGCTATCGGGAGTGGTTTATGGGATTCTGGGTTATTGCTGGCTCAGCCAGCGATCGGCACCGAGGTTTCAGTTTCCACCTGCGTTGGTAACCTTTGCCGTTGCGTGGATGGTCATCGGATTTACCCCGCTGCCCGAAATGATCGGGCTCGGGCGTATGGCCAACGAGGCGCACCTGGGCGGGTTTGTTGCCGGCCTGGCCCTTGCGGTGGTTTTGCCCGTAAAAGGCAGAAGGGGCGCATAAAAAAGCCCCGCCAGAGGCGGGGCGTTAAAAGAGCTTTTAGCTCCTGATGAGAGAGACCAAATGATACGACCGTCGTCATTTGGTGAAGTAATGATAATCATTATCGTTTGATGCTGTCAAACGGTTCCGCCATATTTTTAATGAACGTTTTTTCAGGAGAGCGGGATGACTTACGAAGAACTGATCGAGCGACTGGATCCCAATGTCTACCGGAGCCTCCGGCAGTCAATTGAACTCGGCAAATGGCCTGATGGCCGAAAACTGACGCCCGAACAGCGTGAAATCAGCCTGGAAGCGGTGATCTACTACGAGAACCTTCACAACATTCCTGAAGAAGAGCGTACTGGCTACCTGGATCGGGGCAGCAAAGCCGGTACCGCCTGCGATCCTTCGGTGCAGCGCAAGCAGGATAAAGACGATATGGACCCCAGCCAGTTTGTCGAGGTCAAGTCTTGAGCGAACTGATTGATGTCACCGGCCGGCTCCGGAAAATGCCGGCGGAGGCCGGAAACCCGGTGGCCTATTCCATTGCCGTTGGCGATACCCGTATCCCTCTGAATGATCTGATCGGCAGGCCTTTGCGCCTGGATTTTGATGGCGTGATTCGCTGTATCCATTGCGACAGGAAAACCAACAAAAGCTTTAATCAGGGCTTTTGTTACCCCTGTTTCCGCAAGCTTGCCGCTTGTGACAGCTGCATCATGAGTCCGGAGAAGTGCCACTATCATCTTGGTACCTGCCGTGAGCCCGAGTGGGGTGAAACCCATTGCATGGTGGAGCATGTGGTGTACCTTGCGAACTCGTCGGGTCTCAAGGTTGGTATTACCCGGGCGTCCCAGGTGCCAACACGGTGGATTGATCAGGGGGCTGTTGACGCTATCCCGATGGTGCGAGTTGCAACGCGATACCTCGCAGGCCTTGTGGAAGTTGCCTGTAAGGCTCACGTCGCCGATCGGACCAACTGGCGGGCCATGCTCAAGGGCGATGTCCCGGAACTCGATCTGGTGGGTGAGCGGCAGCGGATGCTTGGGCTGATATCCGACGACCTTGAGTCGCTCAGGCAGGCCCACGGCCAGGACTCCATTCGGGAAGTTGACGAGCAGGGGCTTGGCCTGAGCTATCCTGTCCAGGTCTGGCCAGCCAAGATCAAAACCCATAACCTCGACAAATCGCCGGAGGTCGAAGGCGTATTTGAGGGCATCAAGGGGCAGTACCTTATTCTGGATACCGGTGTGATCAATATTCGGAAGTTCACCGGTTATGAAGTCCGCTTCCGGGTCATGGAAGGCTGATAGCGCCTTTCCCGGCAAATCTTGTCATGCCTGTGGGTACTGTACGCCAGTGCCCACAGGCCGCGAATTCTGGAGAAAACCCATGCGTACCAGCCAGCCACAAACCATTTATCTGAGCGATTACAAGGTACCTGCGTATCTGGTCGACACTGTAGACCTGCGATTCGAGCTTTTTGAGGATGGCGCACGGG
>NZ_DDOI01000157.1:72174-76220 GCF_002341575.1 Marinobacter sp. UBA2498
TTTTTGAGGATGGCGCACGGGTGCACAGCACCCTCGAACTCCGCCGGAACCCGGAATCGGATGAGACGGCGGCGCCTCTGGAGCTCGATGGTGATAGCCTGACGCTCGAGTCTGTCGCTCTGAACGGCGCTGAGCTGGCCGCGGGTGATTATGAAGATCGGGGCGATCAATTGGTGGTTCGCTCGGTGCCGGAACAGTTCACTTTGACGGTCGTCACCTGGATCGAGCCGCAGAACAATACCCGTCTGGAAGGGCTTTACAAGTCCTCGGGCATGTTCTGCACCCAGTGCGAGGCTGAAGGGTTCCGCTGCATCACATTCTTCCCGGACCGCCCGGACGTGATGGCGCGTTTCCGCACTCGCATAGAAGCCAACAAGGACGCCTATCCGGTTCTCCTCTCCAACGGTAATGACGTTGAAAAAGGCGAGCTGGAAAACGGCCGTCATTTTGTTACCTGGGAAGATCCGTTCCCCAAGCCCTGTTACCTCTTCGCCCTGGTGGCCGGAGATCTGGTTGAGAAACGGGACACGTTTTCCACGTGCTCTGGCCGCGACATCGATCTGCGCATGTATGTGGAGCCCCGCAACGCCGAGAAATGCGATCACGCCATGGACTCGCTGAAGCGTTCCATGCGCTGGGATGAGGAAGTCTATGGTCGAGAATACGACCTCGATATTTTCATGATTGTGGCGGTAGACGACTTCAACATGGGCGCCATGGAGAACAAGGGGCTCAACATCTTCAACTCGTCCTGTGTTCTGGCCAGCCAGGAAACCGCCACAGACCTGGCATTCCAGCGTATCGAGGCCATCGTTGCCCACGAATATTTCCATAACTGGTCCGGCAACCGGGTTACCTGCCGCGACTGGTTCCAGCTCAGCCTGAAAGAGGGCTTTACCGTTTTCCGGGATTCCCAGTTCTCGGCAGACATGGGTTCGCCGACTGTGAAGCGGATTGAGGATGTCACGCTGCTGCGTACCGCCCAGTTTGCTGAAGACGGAGGCCCGATGTCGCATCCGGTGCGGCCGGCTTCCTATATGGAAATCTCTAACTTCTACACCCTGACCATTTATGAGAAAGGTGCAGAGGTCGTACGCATGATCCATACCCTGCTGGGGCCGGACATGTTCCGCAAGGGCAGTGACCTGTATTTCAAGCGCCACGATGGCCAGGCCGTCACAACCGATGATTTTGTAAAAGCCATGGAGGATGCCTCCGGCCGTGATCTGAGCCAGTTCCGTCTGTGGTACGAGCAGGCCGGCACGCCGGTGTTGGCCATTTCGGACGACTTTGACGCGGAGACAGGTGTGTACCGCCTGACTGTTGAGCAAAGCATTCCGGATACCCCGGGCCAGACCAACAAAAAACCCCAGCACATCCCGTTTGCGCTGGGTCTGCTTGGACAGGATGGCCAGCCCCTGCCGTTGCAGCTTGAATCCGGAGATTCGGGTGCGCCGACGGAGCGGGTGCTTGAGCTGACCGAAGCCGTCCACACGTTCGAATTCCATGGCGTCGAATCCAGACCTGTGCCATCACTTTTGCGGCACTTCTCCGCGCCGGTTCGGGTTCGCTACAACTGGAGCCGAGAACAGCTGCTCTTCCTGATGAGCCATGATCCGGACGGTTTCAATCGTTGGGATGCGGGTCAGAGACTGGCGGTCGATGTTATTCAATCGCTGGTTAATGCGCCCGATGATGCCGAGATTGACCCGAGACTGGTTGAGGCCTATCGCAAGCTGATTTCCGACGCCGATCTTGACCAGGCACTGGTTGCGAAAATGCTGCAGCTGCCATCTGAAGCCTACCTGATTGAACTGACAGACAAGGCCGATGTGCCGGCTATCCATCGTGCTCGCGAGGCCGTGCTGCGGCATCTGGCGGGTGCCCTGAAAGGCGAGTTGCTGGGCTGTTACCAACGGCATCAGGGCAGTGGCCCTTACGAGGTGACACCGGAAGCTATTGCCCGCCGTAGCCTGCGCAACACCGCGCTGGCCTGGCTGCTGATGATTGATGATGAGGAGGGTCGGAGTCTGGCTGTCAGTCAGTTGAACGCCGCTGACAATATGACCGATCGCATGGGTGCCTTGCGAGCACTGGTCAATTCAGGCTTTGAGTCTGATCGCCAGGAGGCGCTGGACGACTTTTACAATCGGTTCCAGGACGACCCCCAGGTTGTTGAGCAATGGTTCTCTGTCCAGGCGGCCAGTGATCAGGCCGGGCAGCTCTCTGATATCCACAAGCTTCTTGAGCATCCGGCGTTCGACTGGAAAAACCCCAACAAGATCCGGTCTGTGGTTGGCGCGTTTGCGGGCCAGAACCTGGCAGCTTTCCATAATCCGGACGGATCCGGTTACCAGTTCCTGGCCGATCAGGTGTGCCGCCTGGACGACAGCAATCCGCAGATTGCCGCGCGTCTGGTTACGCCACTGACCCGTTGGAGAAAGTTTGCGCCCTCGTACAGCGACCGCATGAAATCGGCCCTGGAGCGTATCCGGGACAAAGCCGGATTGTCCCGGGACGTCTACGAGGTAGTGCACAAGAGCCTTGCCGATTGAAGTCAGATACAAAATCGCACTTTCGGTCGATAGACTTTAGTCTGGGATCGGTTAATCTGGAATAAGGTCTGTAATTCCATCAGACGACAATAAAAAAGCCTCCAAAGAGGCTTCCAGACGCACTTAAGGTTTCACAATGATGTATAACAAAAATGCGATTCTCGGCGGCCTCTTGGCTCTCTCCGTGGCATTAGCGCCTGCGTGGGCGGCTGTGTCAGCAAGTGAAGCGGCCCGTCTGGGTCAGGAGTTGACACCCTTTGGCTCGCCCAAGGCCGGCAACAGCGCCGGAACCATTCCGGCCTGGACCGGAGGCTTGACAGAGCCGCCTCCCGGCTATGAGGGAAGCGGCCAGCACCACATCAATCCTTTTCCGGATGACGAAGTCCTGTTTACCATCACGCCAGCCAACATGGATCAGTACGGGGAGTACCTTACTGATGGTGTGAAGGCGTTGCTGGAAACCTACCCGACAACGTTCCGCGTGCCCGTTTATCAGTCCCGTCGTACCCATGCGGTGCCCGATTGGGTGGCTGAGAATACTCGGGAAAACGCTGTGAACGCAGAAATTGTTGGGCAGGGCGAAGGCCTGGATGGCGCGTTTGGCGGCTACCCGTTCCCGATTCTGCATGGCAATGACGAGCAGAAAGCCTGGCAGGCGGTGTGGAACCATCTGACACGCTGGCGCGGTGTGTCTGTAACCCGGCGCTCCAGTGAGGTGGCGGTCCAGACCAACGGTGACTATTCGCTGGTTACCTCTCAGCAGGAAGCCTTCTTCAATTACTACAACCCGGAAGGCGGTGAAGAAGATCTGGATAACGTGATCTTCTACTACCTGTCGTTTACCCAATCACCACCCCGTCTGGCCGGTGGTGCCATCCTGATCCACGAAACCCTTAACCAGATCATCAATCCGCGGAATGGCTGGGGTTATAACGCCGGGCAGCGTCGCGTGCGACGGGCGCCAAACCTTGGTTACGATTCGCCGATTGCAGCGGCAGACAACCTTCGTACTGCAGATGATACCGATATCTTCAACGGGGCCCTGGACCGTTACAACTGGAATTACGAGGGCAAGCGGGAGATCTACATCCCCTACAACAACTACCGGATTGGTGAAAAAGGTCTTCCTTACGAGGAAATCCTGGGTATCTCACACCTGAATCCGGACCTCACCCGCTGGGAGCTCCACCGCGTTCATGTGGTTGAAGCCACGCTGAAAGACGGGGAGCGCCATATCTACGGCAAACGTCGGTTCTATATTGACGAGGATAGCTGGAACACCGTTCTGCTGGATCAGTACGACGGTCGTGGCGAACTCTGGCGGGTAACCATGGGCCTGCCCAAAAATTATTATGAACTTCCGGGTGTGTGGACGGTTCTTGACGTCTATCATGACCTTCAGGCCCGTCGTTATCATGTGCTCGGCCTGGATACCGAAGAGGGTTCCACCCGTAAGTTTACCAACGACGTGCCCAACCGACGGTATTTCTC
>NZ_DDOI01000151.1:0-310 GCF_002341575.1 Marinobacter sp. UBA2498
GTATCCAGAGCGAGAGACAGGGTGCGGGCCGGACCGGATTCCGGATCTGCCAGGGGTGATGGCAAAGCCAGGCGGTGCCGGATACCCGCCGCAATGCGTTGTTCGTAGCGCCAGAATCTGCGCAGATAGAGCCGGGTTCCGTTCAGCACCAGGGGTGTTGTATGTGAGCCATCACTTACGGCGCAGGCGCTTTCCAGTATGCTCAAGCATTCCGGCAGCGTTACAAGTGCAAGCACGTCGGCGGGCTTGGGCCGGTCCGGCTCGCTGGTGCCGGAATCGGTGAGCGGCACCTGGACCGACTCCTCTGGCG
>NZ_DDOI01000151.1:392-2993 GCF_002341575.1 Marinobacter sp. UBA2498
CCTGGACCGACTCCTCTGGCGGCAGTGAAAGGGTATGCCCGGCATCGGCCAGGAGATTGCCCAGATCGACGCAGACATGGCCACGCCCCACCTGATGGGAGACCAGTGCCGCCAGCAGCAGGAGCAGTGGGTCCGGGCGTTCGCCCTGCTCTTCCGAGAGCTCCCGGATCAGCCGGGCAAACCCCACATCCAGCGCGCGGATCCACTCCGCCTGCTGCCAGTGCAGCAGCAGGGACTCGGTTTTATCCGGGCTCGAGAGCAGATCTTTGATAGCGAAGGTGGTATCACCGGCAGCGGGTATGGTCGGCGTTTCCGCAGCGATGTCCTCCGCGAACAGATCAATCTGGTGGTCGGACTTTCCGGTTTGGGAGCGGGAACGGCTCATGCGGCCACCTCCGCAACCGACTCGCCATCAAACAGGGCATCCAGTTGTTCAATCAGGGCTCTGGGCGGTTTGTCGGTGAAGGCGCCACCTGTGCTGGAATCAATGCCTCGCAGGAACAGATACACCGCGCCGCCAATGTGTCGGTCGTAGTCGTAATCCGGCAAACGGGCTTTCAGCAGCCGGTGCAGGGCCAGCAGGTAGAGCACGTATTGCAGATCGTAGCGTTTATCCAGGATGGCGTTGCCCATGGCTTGATCGGTATAGGCGCTGTTGTCTTCGCCCAGGGTATTGGATTTGTAGTCCAGCACGTAATAGCGCCCGTTGTGTTCGAACACCAGATCGATAAACCCCTTGAGCATCCCGTTGAATCGGGTCTCTTCGACTCGGGGACGGTCCGCGCGATTCAGAGTGTGCGCGGTTACCAGCTCGTCGAGTTTCCGGATACTGACATTGCGGCTTTCAAACCAGAACTCCAGTTCCGGGCGCAGGGTGGTCAGGTCCGACAGGCAGACGGTTTCTGCACCGGCCCGGTCGAGGCTCAATGGTTTGCTGATCAATGCCAGCAACCAGCGCACCAGCGGCTCCACCCATTCGTTCCAACCACGAGTGCCGCAGCGCCGGGTCAGCTGCTCATGAAGCAGCGGCGGGTTATCCACAACCCGCTGGAACCCCTGCTGCGTGCACCATTCCAGCAATTCGTGCAGGAAGGTGCCGGGTCCGGCGCCTTTCGGAAAGTTATGCTGGTTGCGCTGGTTGGCCATTTGAGCCGGGTTTTCCTCTTCGTCCAGGGTACTTTCTTCCAGCAGGTTCTGGGTCTGGGCATCTTCCACCTCACCGGTAAACGCGATCCCGGTGCCGGTCATGCCGGTGTATTCGATGGAGGAGTAGCTGGCAATCCACCAGTCCTCTCTGGCCTCGCGGGAAGAGACCATGGCCGGGCCAAGCGCTTCCGGCGCCGGTTCGTGGTAGTGCGTGTCGTCCGGATCCGGTAACGGGGTTATCCGGATCTCTGCTCTGCCCTCTGCCAGTTTCCCCAGGCAGTCGCTGATACGGCTTTGCCCTTCGCTTCCAATCAGGTAGCCCAGTCCGCTTTGCTGCCAGTTGTCCAGGGCCGCCGTGCCGACCCAGGTGGCGAAGCGGGCCCGGGTCAGGGCTACGTAGAACTTGCGGATATCCTCACCTAGGCGCTCCCGGTCAGCCCTGGCCACGTCGTCCGGCGACGGGTCGAATACCGTGACCAGCCTGCCCTGCTCATTGTGATAGCGCACGAAGGCCTGCTTTTCACTCTGGGCGCGAAAAGCTGTGCCAAAGGGCAGAAACACCAGCGGGTACTCCAGGCCCTTGGACTTGTGCACGGTGATGACCTTCACCAGGCCGGCATCACTCTCCAGTCGCAGGGTACGGTGTTCATCTTCCTCGTCGGCTGCACGCAGAATCTGGGTGTAGTGGTGCACCAGGGCATGTTCGCCGTCCAGTTGCAGGCTGTCCTGCTGCAGCAATTCGGCAATGTGCAGAATGTCGGTCAACCGCCGTTCGCCGTCAGGGCGTTGCAGTAACCGGCCTGGCACCTCGAAATCCATCAGGAAGGTTCGCAGCATGGGCAGTACACCCTGTTTCTGCCATTGCTGCTGGTAACCAATAAAGCGCTCGATTTCCCGTTCCAGCACGAGCTCGTCGGTCAGCAGCTGATTCATGGCATGCCAGGACTGACCGAGGGTGGGTGTAGCCAGGGCCGCGCGGATATAGGCCAGCTGCCGGGGCTCGGCAAATGCCCGAAGCCAGCAGAGCATTTCCTGTGATTCCCGGGAGGTCAGCACCGAATCGCGGTCTGACAGGTACACACTCTTGATACGCCGCTGGCCCAGGGCGTCCCGCACTGCGCTGGCCTCGTTGCGGTTGTTGACCAGTATCGCGATGTCTTTGGGGGCAACCGGCTCCAGATTCTCTGAATTATCGTGCAAAGCAAAACCCGCCTGCCCGGCCTGGCCCAGGGTCAGCAATTGGGCGATCTCACTGGCGCAGGTTTCCGCCACATCGGCCGTGGCAGTGCCCTTGGCCATACCTTTCGGATTGCCGTCCCTGTCCTCTTCCCCGGATTCGTGGGTCCAGAACACCAGGCTGGGCTGCACTTCTCCGTTAATCGACCAGCTTCGTTTGGTGCCGTTGGCGTCCACTCCCTGGAACGGCAGCGGTGAGGTGTCGCCCTTGCCGAACAG
>NZ_DDOI01000151.1:3100-3402 GCF_002341575.1 Marinobacter sp. UBA2498
CTAGCGGTGAGGTATCGCCCTTGCCGAACAGGAAGGCGCCGTCCCGGCTGTTCTGGTCACTGTGTTCAAAGACCCGGTTAACCGCCGCCACCATGGACTTGGCGGAGCGGAAGTTCTTACCCAGTGTGTAGGTGCGCTCTTTCACGCCCTGCCGGGCCTGCAGGTAGGTGTAGATGTCGGCCCCCCGAAAGCCGTAAATGGCCTGCTTGGGATCCCCGATCATCAGCAGGCAGGTACCGTGATCACTGCCCGCCACGTTGTAGATGCGGTCGAAGATACGGTACTGCACCGGGTCGGTGTCC
>NZ_DDOI01000064.1:0-6467 GCF_002341575.1 Marinobacter sp. UBA2498
TAGGCCACTAGACGAAGGGGACTAGAAATTGGTGGAGCCAGGCGGGATCGAACCGCCGACCTCAACACTGCCAGTGTTGCGCTCTCCCAGCTGAGCTATGGCCCCTCAACGGCTGCGTATATTAAGGATCCGCCCTATGGGCGTCAACCTCTGAAACACACTTTTTTTCAGTTTTCTGAACATCCCTGTTCAAGCCGTTTATTAATTCACCAAAGCGGTTAATGAATACCCAGAGCCGCGTATTCCTTTTCCACCTTCTTGGTTTCCTTCTTGGAGAATCCACCCATCACTTCCAGGGCATGCCGAAGCCTTGAACGGGTCATGTCCGGGCCCAGCAGCGCCATGGAATCCATGACAGACCAGGAATTCGGGGTGCCAGCAACCGCCACAAAAATGGAGAACATGAAGTCACCCATCTTCAGGTCCATGGCTTTGGCCAACGCCTTGATATCCGCGAAGATGGTCTCCTTGCTCCAGTGTCGCTGCGCTTCAAGCTTCCAGAGCGTGAACTGAAGAACCCGCTTGATCTGGGCTTCCTCCAGCTTGTTGTGGGCAAAGTCTTCCGGCCTCAGGTTGAGCATGCCGGAGAACATGAACTGGGCCATGGGCGCCACATCCGAAAACACCTCTGCCCTGCCCTTGATGTGGGGCACCAGAGCACGCAGGGCATCCTCATTGAACCACCACTGGCGCATGCGCTCCATGAACTGCTCTTCAGTCAGCTCTTCGCGCAGCCACTGGCCGTTCAGCCATCGGAGCTTCTCCACGTCAAACACCGGACCACCAAGGGAAACTCGCTGGATGTCGAAGTTCTCGATCATCTCATCCAGGGTAAACTTTTCCCGCTCGTCCGGCATGGACCAGCCCATGCGCCCCAGATAGTTGGTGACGGCCTCCGGCAGAAAGCCCATGCGCTCATAGAAATTGATGCTGGTCGGGTTCTTGCGCTTGGACAGTTTGCTCTTGTCCGGGTTGCGCAGCAGCGGAAGGTGACACAGCACCGGCATATCCCAGCCAAAATACTGATACAGCAGCTTGTGCTTGGGCGCCGAGTTGATCCACTCCTCACCACGCAGAACGTGGGTGATTTCCATAAGGTGATCATCAACCACATTCGCCAGGTGATAAGTGGGCATGCCATCGGACTTGAGCAGAATCTGGCAGTCCACCTGAGCCCAGTCGATCTCAATGGTGCCCCGAAGCATGTCGTCGATCTCGCAGACGCCCTCATCGGGCACTTTCATACGAATCACGTATGGTTCACCTGCATCGAGGCGGCGCTTCACTTCGTCCTCGGGCAGCTCCAGATCGCCCTTGATACCCGGGTTCAGGCCCTGGGCCTTGCGTTCTTCCCGAATGGCTTCCAGCTCATCCGGTGTGCGGAAGCAATAAAATGCGTGGCCGGCCGTCACCAGATCCTCGGCATACTGCCGGTACGAGTGCTTGCGCTCGGACTGGCGATAGGGGCCGTGAGGACCACCCACGTCGGGGCCTTCGTCCCAGTTCAGACCGAGCCAGCGCAGCGCCTTGAGAATGTCCTGCTCGGATTCTGCGGTACTGCGGGCCTGGTCGGTGTCTTCGATACGCAGGATAAACTGGCCGCCGTGCTGACGGGCAAAGCACAGGTTGAACAGGGCCACGTAGGCGGTACCAACGTGAGGGTCTCCCGTGGGTGACGGAGCAATTCGGGTACGTACAGTCATGAAACCTTCCTGAAAAATCGGTGGCCGTTTGATAAAGCGGGCATTATACCGGCCAACGGCAGGTTTCGCATGATCAGGAAGTTAACGAGCACACCAGAAATACTAAGTAAGAAGTTTCTTTTGCCGGCCCCGGCCGAGTTTGTTATATTATAACATTACACATCAGCATCGCAGGATCTCTTTTATCATGCGCGTTACCGGAAAAGCACTTTCTATTGCACTCGGAGCCGGCACCCTTTTGTTTCACAGTGCCCTGCAGGCCGAGACCCGCATTGTTACTTCCATCAAACCGGTTGAGCTGATCGTCAGTGCGATCGCCACGGAAGACATGCAGACAACGAGTCTCGTCCCGCCCGGCTCCAGCCCCCACAATTACACCATGAAGCCATCCCAGCGCCGGGCCCTGGAAAACGCCGACGTGATTTTCTGGGTCGGGCCCGACATGGAAACCTTCCTTAATCGCCTTCTGGCAGGGCAGGAATTCAGCGGTCGAACGGTCGCGCTCATGGATGCCGAGCACGAACCCGGGGAAGTTAACCACGATGAACACGCGCACGACGACCACGCGGACGATCACCATGGCCATGCCCACGAAGAGGAGGCCAAGGAGGAAGAACACCACAACGAGGGGCACGGACACGGCCATGATCACGGAGACGGCGAAGACCCGCACATCTGGCTGGATCCCGAACTGGCCATCGAAATGGCCGGGACGATCCGGGATGCTCTCTCAGGACTGAAAGGTGTTGACGCTGGCGCGTTAAACGAGAATTTCGAGCAGTTCAAAGCCAGCGTTCGAGAAACCGATGCCACTATCCGGGACCGCCTTGCACCGGCGCACGAAATCAGCCTGTTCGCCTATCACGACGCCTTTACCCGATTTGCCGAACACTATGAACTGAAACTCGAGGGCGTTCTGACACTGAACCCGGAGCTGTCGCCAGGGGCCCGGCATATCGCGGAAGTGCAGGAAAAACTGCGCAACGCAAACCATCCCTGCCTCCTGACCGAACCGCAGTTCAACCGGCAGTGGTGGCGCTCGATCACCGAGAGCCTGGACGTGACCTTCAGCACCTGGGACCCTCTGGCCACTGACATCGCGGCAACGCCAGAAGGTTACAACAACTTCCAGCACAGCATTGTCGACGCGGTGCTCAAGTGCCTACCAGAGAATACTGAGCATTAAAGGTATGGTGACGATGGCCAGCAAGGTCTGACCACTGATGATGCCCGCCATCAGGGGGGCATCGCCACCAAGCTGTCGAGCCAGAATGTAGGCAGAGGTGGCCGTGGGGAGCGCCGACAACAGCACGACCACCTGAACCATCATTCCCTCAAGACCCAGCAACGAGGCCAGCCCCGCAGTCATCAGCGGAAATCCGACCAACTTCAGCGCCGATGACACAATAAACGGCAGTGAAGCGCCTCTGAGGGCCTTGAGCTGAAGCCCGGCGCCAACCGTCATCAAACCCATCGGCAACGCCAGATTGCTTAGCGGCTCGAGAATGCCGCCGATCAGCGGATGAAATCCGATTTCGAAGAAACTCCAGACCACGCCAATCACCGAGCCCACTATAAGAGGATTGGTCACAATCGCCTTGAATACTGGCACCAGCCTCACCGGCCCTTCCGTGGCCACCAGTGAAAACATCAGTATGCACAGCAGATTCAGCAACGGCACCATGATGGCAACTGCGATCGCCGAGAGGGACAGGCCCTGATCGCCGAGCAGCATGCCGCCAGCCGCCAGGCCCACGTAGGAATTGAACCGGATAGCCCCCTGGTAAACCGAAGAAAAAACCGGGCCGGACCAGCGCCAGAACCATTGGGCAATCGCCAGGATCAGCGTCATCGCGATCAGCATGGCGCCAATGAGCAATGCAATGTCACCATAAGCGGAAGCCGGCAACCTGGCCTGCCCCAGCTTGAAGACCAACATGGCCGGAAACAGCACGTAGTAGGTAAACCGCTCCGCCTGGGGCCAGAAATCGCCGCCCGGAAAGTCAATGCGGCGGAACACATGCCCCAGCATGATCAGGACAAATACCGGCAGCAGAGCCTGCACCATCAGGGGCATACGTTCAAACTCCAGGGCAAGGTTGTTTACTTGGGTTTTATGGGAGTACAGTTAAACAAGCATGAGATCATAGCAGAAGGAGTGCTTCTCCTTCAGGGAGGTTTTTTGCTATCGACGCATCGAAGCCCAGACTTTGCAGGCTTATCTATTTCAGCAGCGTTTCTTCGCATCTGCAGGAATCCGATTTAGACGACATCCTCGCGGAATCCATCAAAAGAAACGAGCGGGACGGCATCACCGGCCTGCTGGCTTATGATCAGTTCAATTTCATGCAGGTTTTGGAAGGTGAGGAAGAGGCTGTCAACAGACTTTACCTTGGCATCACTGCCGATCCTCGCCACCAGGATGTTCGCCTGATTCAGTACGAGCAAATCGATCATCGCCAGTTTGACGATTGGGCAATGGCTCTGGCGAAGCTTCCCGAGGTTCCGGGCAATTACATCAACAAACTCTATGGTGGATTCAAGCCCCAGCTGTTCTCCACTCGAGACGCTCTAATCTACTTCAATTTTCTCCGCAACTATTTGAAACGAGCAGCCTGAAGCCTGTTATGGATTTCGCCAAAGCCTTACGGAAATCGGAAACCAATGCCTGTTAAACTACGACTCTTGGTTTCAACGTAGTTCTTTTCGTCACCCGTTTTTCGTCGACAACAGGTATCGCAATGTCTGGAATACCATCTGAGGACACCCTGCTGCACAACTCCGGCCCCTCCCGCCGCTTCTGCGTGGCCCCGATGATGGACTGGACCACCAGTCACTACCGTTATCTGGCGCGCCAGCTTAGCCGGCATACCCTGCTCTACACCGAGATGGTCACCACCGGCGCACTGATTCATGGCGACACCGCGCGCTTTCTGCGCCACGATGAGGCCGAGTACCCACTGGCCCTTCAGCTGGGTGGCAGCGATGCCGGCGAACTTGCCCACTGTGCCAGGCTGGCACAGCAATACGGCTTCGATGAGGTTAACCTGAACGTCGGTTGCCCCAGCGATCGTGTTCAGAACAACATGATCGGTGCCTGCCTGATGGGCCATCCGGACAAGGTGGCAGAGGGCGTGCGCGCCATGATTGAAGCAACCGAGCTGCCAGTCACCGTGAAGCATCGAATCGGTATTGATGGGCGGGAGTCCTGGGACGATCTCTGCGAATTCGTGGAAAAAGTGTCGGAAGCTGGCTGCCGGACCTTTATCGTACACGCCCGGATCGCGATTCTTGAAGGCCTGAGCCCCAAGGAAAACCGGGAAGTCCCTCCGCTTAAATACGACTGGGTCTACCGGCTGAAAGCGAAATACCCGCACCTGGAAATCATCATCAACGGCGGCATCAAGACCTTCGATGAGTGCCACGAGCATCTCCGGCATACCGACGGCGTGATGCTGGGTCGGGAGGCGTACCACAATCCCTGGCTGCTGGCAGGCGTCGATCCGGAGTTCTTCGGGGAGGCAGCGCCGGTAGAAACCCGGCATCAGGCACTTCGGGCCATGCTTCCGTTCATAGGGAGCGAACTTGAGCGCGGCGTATTCCTGACTCACATGTCCAGGCACCTTCTCGGCCTGTTCCACGGCCAACCTGGCGGTCGGCAGTTCCGTCGCTATATCAGCGAGAACGCCCATAAATCCGGTGCTGGCCTGGAAGTGATCGAAACCGCTCTGGAAAAGGTTCGTGAACCGGCGGCGCCGGAGATTGCCGAAGCTTAATCGCAGGCAATTGCCACCATACCTTTTGTTGTCTTGTTCCTGTCAGAGCGGCCCGTTATTGTAGGCATATAGCCAGCGCCCGGGATTCGGGCGCACCAATAACAGATCAACCGGGACGACAGGACGAATGACCAGCAAGCTCGACCAACTGAAGACCATGACCACGGTGGTAGCGGATACCGGCGATATCGAAGCCATTGCGAAGTGGCGGCCGGAAGATGCCACCACTAATCCATCCCTGCTACTCAAAGCTGCCGCTTCTGACGCTTACCGGCCGATGCTGGACAAGGCTGTGGCAGAAGCCCGGCGGCATGGCGGCTCAGACGCCGAGCAGCTGACCATGGCCACTGATATGCTGGCCGTACTCGCCGGCCGAGAAATCCTGAACCTGATTCCCGGTGTGGTTTCGACGGAGGTGGATGCCCGTTTGTCCTTTGATACCGCCGGTACGCTTGAGCGCGCCCGCCGCCTGGTTGAGCTGTACGACAAGCAGGGCGTCGACACCAGTCGCGTACTGATCAAGATTGCTTCTACCTGGGAAGGCATCCGGGCGGCCGAGCAACTGGAGAAAGAAGGCATTCACTGCAACCTGACGTTGCTGTTTTCTTTCATTCAGGCCGCCGCCTGTGCCCAGGCCGGTGCATTCCTGATCTCGCCCTTTGTTGGTCGAATTCTGGACTGGCACCTGGCCAGCACTGGCCGGGACAGCTACCCGGCTGCAGAGGATCCGGGGGTGCTTTCGGTATCCCGTATCTACAATTACTACAAGGCCAACGGCTTTAAAACGGTGGTGATGGGCGCCAGTTTCCGGAACACCGGCGAAATTGAAATGCTGGCTGGCTGTGACCGCCTGACCATAAGCCCTACCCTGCTGCAGGAGTTGCAGGACGACCTGGGCGATCTGCCGCGTCGACTGGTCGCCGACACCGCCAGCTCACCGGATCAGTTTGGCACCATCGACGAGAAACTGTTCCGCTGGGAATCCAAG
>NZ_DDOI01000064.1:6475-8343 GCF_002341575.1 Marinobacter sp. UBA2498
ACGAGGACGCTATGGCTACCGAGAAGCTGGCCGATGGTATCCGCCGGTTCACAGCCGACCAGATTGAACTGGAGAACCGGGTCCGGCAGCTGGCCAGGGCGGCCTGACGCGGCGCCTCAAACCAAACACAGAAGTGGGACTGTCCGATCATGATCGAGCGCCTGAAAAAATTGTTTGCGGCACCGGAAGCTGAACGCGAGAAGCCCGATAACCATCAGCTCGCAGTGGCTGCCACGGCATTGATGGTTCAGCTTTCCCGTGTCGACCAGGATGAAGACGAGCGCGAACTGCAGGCCATTGTTGATGGCGCAGTAAAAGCACATCAGGTAACCCGGGCCGAAGCCGAGGAAATTCTGGAAGACGCCCTTAGCCACGCAGACGATGCCACGTCGCTCTATGAATTTACCGGCCAGATCAACGAGTACCTGGACCAGGAAGGAAAACAGGCCCTGCTGGAAAGTATCTGGCGCGTGGCCTTTGCGGATGGCCGCATCGACAAGTACGAAGAACACCTTATTCGCCGCATGGCAGACCTGCTGCATCTTAATCATCGGGAGTTCATGCAGGCGCGGCACCGGGCGCAAGACGCAGGTTCTTAAAAGGAGACAGCATGCTAGCGATTCTTCATCCGAATACCGCTCTGGACAGCGAAGAATACCGACAGACCATGCACTACCTCGAGAATCTCCCGAACGTGTCGGTTCGGGTTCATGAGGTTCAGGGCGCCACCCAGAGGCTGACCGAAATCTATCTTCTCGGGGACACCAAGCCCCTGAACAAGGAAGAGATCGAAGCCCTACCTGCGGTCGAACGGGCCATACGCATTTCGGACGACTACCGTATTCTTGGGCGCCACCGGGACGATCGACGGCAAAGCGGCTTCACCTACAACGGTGTCGAGTTCAGTCAATCCAACCTGAACATCTTTGCCGGGCTGTGCGCGGTTGATGTGCCCGAACACGTCGACATGATGATGAAGGCCCTGGAAGGCCATGGGGAAGTCTGCACACGAATGGGCGCCTACAAGCCGCGCACCAACCCTTATTCATTCCAGGGCCACGGCAAGGGCTGCCTCCCCTGGGTGTTTGAAAAGGCGGGGAAACACGGCATCAAGGTTATCGCCATGGAGATCACTCATGAGAGCCACATTGAGGAAATCGACAACTGCCTCGAAAAGCTTGGCCGTCCCACCGGTGTAATGCTGCAGGTGGGCACCCGCAATACCCAGAACTTCGAGCTGCTCAAGGCCATTGGCCGCCAGAGTACCTATCCGGTACTGCTCAAACGCGGGTTCGGGATTACCCTGAATGAATCCCTCAACGCTGCCGAGTATCTGGCCAGCGAAGGCAACGCTAATGTCATCTTCTGCCTGAGGGGCATGAAAACCGAAGCCGGCCAGCCCCATCGGAACATGGTGGATTTCGCCCATGTGCCGGCGGTCAAGCGCCTCACCCGTATGCCAGTCTGTGTGGATCCTTCCCATTCGGTGGGCAGCCGCGAGCAGTCTCCGGACGGCATCCTTGATGTCATGCACGCGACCGCCCAGGGCGTCGTCGCCGGTGCCAACATGGTGCTCGTGGATTTCCACCCCAAGCCGGAAAGAGCCCTGGTGGACGGCCCCCAGGCCCTGCTGATGAACGAGCTGCCGGCGTACCTCGAAGACATACGCCTTTGCCACGACACCTGGAAGAAGCGCCAGGCCATTTACCAACGCCTGAAGGATGATGCAGCGGAATGATTGTCTACGGACACAGAGGCGCCAAGGGAGAAGCTCCCGAAAACACCCTTCCGGGATTTACGCATGCTTACCGGCACGGTATCCGGCATTTTGAACTGGATCTCGTATTGTCAAAGGACGGCAAGCCGGT
>NZ_DDOI01000064.1:8404-13469 GCF_002341575.1 Marinobacter sp. UBA2498
GTGCACGATCTTTCGGTTGACCGCACGACCAGCCAGAAAGGCAGTATCAGTCAGTACACGGCCGCCGAACTGGCTGCCATGGATGCGCGAAGAAACACCAGCTCCTGGCCCACACCCACGGGAATTCCCGCGCTGGAAGACCTTCTGGACCGGTTCGACGACCTCGAACACCTGCAACTGGAAGTCAAAAAAGACACGCGTCAGCGCCTGAACATTCTCAGCAATCGCCTGACAGAGGTTATACAGCGACGCAATCTGTATCAGACGGTGGCCATAACCTCTTCCGACACCTGGTTTCTGAAACAGATCCGGCGGCGGAACAAGAACATCCGCATCGGCCTGGTCGCAGAGCGCAAATTCCCGCGCCCCTTGAGCATTGCGGGCCAACTCGGCTGTGAGTATCTCTGCATCAACTGGAAGCTTTGCTCGAAAGCGCTGGTTGAAAAAGCCCATCGAAAGGGCATGCACGTGTCCACCTGGACGGTGAACCGGATTCACGACATGTTGCAACTGGAAGAAATGGGCGTGGACAGCATCATCACTGACTATCCCACCAGCACCCGCATATTCTTCGACAACAGGGCCAGGTCAGCCCTGTCATTGCCACAGAGTCACGCCGGGGTGTCGGCCAGTAAAGAGGCCCTGTCAGCGGGCTGAATTCGGGATATGGAAGGTTAAGCCGGGGTCAGTCGTAGGCTTTCTTCTGACCCCTGGTGTGGCCTGCCCCGTTAAAAGATCCGGTTCAGACCGTTCAACGCCGCGACACGGTAGGCTTCCGCCATGGTCGGATAGTTGAACGTGGTATTGATGAAGTAGTTCAGGGAGTTGGCCTCTCCTTCCTGATTCATGATCGCCTGGCCGATGTGGACGATTTCCGCCGCCTGGTCACCGAAACAGTGGATACCCAGAATCTGACGGGTTTCCCGGTGAAACAGAATTTTCAGCATTCCTACCGCTTCTCCGGTAATCTGGGCACGGGCAAGATCCTTGAAGAACGCCTGTCCAACCTCGTAGGGCACCTTGGCTTCCGTCAGTTCGCGCTCGGTTTTACCAACGGAACTGATTTCCGGAATGGTGTAGATCCCGGTCGGCACATCCGACACAAAGCGGAAGTATGCGTCATCCACAATATCCGAGGATGCAGAGCGGCCCTGGTCATAAGCGGCGCTTGCCAGACTTGGCCAGCCGATCACGTCGCCCGCCGCGTAGATGTTGTCCACTTCGGTGCGATAGTGCTCGTCAACGGCCAGTTGCCCACGGCCATTGGGTTCCAGACCGATATTTTCGAGGCCCAGCTTCTCGGTGTTCCCGCTGCGACCATTGCACCACAGGAATGCATCCGCACGGATTTTCTTGCCCGAATGAAGCGACAACACCACACCGTGGTCGTCGCCCACAACCGACTCGTACTGCTCGTTGTGGCGAACCAGAACGCCATTATTCCGCAGGTGGTAACTCAGGGCGTCGGAGATCTCGTCATCCAGGAAGGACAACAGCCGGCTACCCGGGTTGATCAGGTCGACTTTTACACCCAGGCCCGCAAAGATCGAGGCGTACTCTGACCCTATGACGCCAGCGCCATAAATAATCAGTGTGCGAGGCGTGTGAGACAGGTTCAGAATGGTGTCGGAGTTATAGATACGGTGATGACGGAAGTCCACATCGGGTGGCAGGTAGGGCCTGGAACCGGTGGCGATGATCGCCTGCTTGAAGTGCAGCGTCTCGGAGGACTTGCTACCCCGGACTTCTATGCGGTTCTGGTCGACAAAAAAGGCCCGGCCGTTTATCAAATCCACGCGATTGCGAGAGTAGAACTGCGTCCGGAGCTTGACCTGCTTGCCGATGACCTTCTGGGCATTCTGAAGCACTCGCGGGAAAGAGAACCAGCGAGGCTCCCCGATATCCCGGAACATCTGGTTGGTGTTGAACGTAATGATCTGTTTGACGGAGTGGCGCAGCGCCTTGGAAGGAATGGTGCCCCAGTGGGTGCAGTTCCCGCCAACGGTAGGCTTGTCTTCGATGATCGCGACACGTTTGCCGTGTTTCGTCGCATTCATCGCCGCGCCTTCGCCGGACGGACCGGCGCCGATAACGACGACGTCGTAATGATGTTCTGCCATGCGCGCAGTGACTCCTTATCTACGTCGTGAAAAGATGGTTGTAATTGTCAAAAACAGATCAGTGCTTGCTGGCCTTGCTGGCGTCGTAAGCCAGAGCCTCGGGCTCTTTACCCTCGTTGGCCAACCGTTCGTTTTCTTCTTCGCACTTCTGGGTATTACCACCGCAGATATCACAGGACTGGCTGATACCAAGCGCGCCAATACCGCCGCAGGTTCCGCTGATGGGCTTGCGCCCGAGGATCACGCCAATAGACATGGCTGCAACCAGCAAAACCACGATGAAAAGAACCAAAAGAAAGGTACCCATGTTGCCCTCCCCTCATTGAGTCACGTAGGACGAAAAGGCCGGCGTCTGGTGCGTCTCGAAGCCTTCATCCGTCCTGACAATAAAATAGGCCGGGATATTTTCCCTTACCGCGAGCTCATTTGCCCGCTCGTAGCCCATCACATTAAAACCGGTTGCCAGAGCATCTGCCGTCATACAATCGTCCGCGATAACGGTTACTGATGCCAGCTTGTGAGCAATTGGCTCACCCGTTTCAGGATCTATTGTATGGGAATACCGACGCCCTTCCGATTCGTAATAATTACGATAATCACCTGATGTTGCCATAGCACGTGATTCCAGCGCCACCACGCGGTTTACCGCGCGCCCTTCCGCCATCGGCTGTTCTATGGCCAGTCGCCAGGTGCTGCCATCAGGTTTACGGCCATTGACGCTAACCTCTCCGCCAATCTCCACCAGGTACGCCTCCACGCCTTCGCTCTCAAGAAAACGGGCAACCGCATCTACACCGTATCCCTTGGCGATAGCCGACAGATCCACATATTGCGGTGGTGTCGCACGCACGGCGGGCGGATCGACCCGCAGCTCGAGCTTCTCGAAGCCAGTGGCGGCAAGAGCCCTGGAGAGAGATTCTTCTGACGGAATCTGCTCCGGGCGCGCCTCGGGGCCGAACCCCCAAAGATTTACCACCGGGCCGATGGTCACATCAAAGGCACCAGCGGTCATCGTTGAGATCTCTTCAGCCTTCTGAAGAACACGGAGCAAGTCCGCTGACACCGGAACCCACTCGGATTGATCGGATCGTTGATTGAAACGGGACAGCTCCGAATCCTCGCGCCAGGTCGACATTGACGCATCAACCCCTTCGAGCACCTCATCGATACCGCTGGCCAGAGTTTCAAGCCTCTCCTGATCCTCGGTCAATACGACATTGATGTGGTAGCTGGTGCCGAAGACAGGTCCGGAGATTTCCCAGATTTTTTCCTCTGGCTCAAACGAACAACCCGCCAGAACGGCAAAGGCCAGCGCTGTAAAAGCGCTGGCCAGGGCCACCCTGGCGGGTCGTACAATGCTGAATGTCATCAGAACTGCTTAGCCTCCAAAGTCATCCAGCATGATGTTTTCATCCTCTACACCCAGATCTTTCAGCATCTTGATGCAGGACGCGTTCATGATTGGGGGCCCACACATGTAGTATTCACAGTCTTCCGGAGCCGGGTGGTCCTTCAGATAGTTTTCATACAACACGTTATGAATAAACCCGGTCGGGCCCTGCCAATTGTCCTCGGGCAACGCATCGGAAAGTGCGACATGCCACTCGAAGTTGTCGTTTTCTTCCTGAAGCCCGTCGAAATCTTCCACATAGAACATCTCGCGAACACTTCGTGCGCCATACCAGAAGCTGATCTTGCGCTTGGAGTTCAGACGCTTGAGCTGATCGAAGATGTGGGAACGCATAGGCGCCATACCGGCACCGCCACCAATGAATACCATTTCGGCATCGGTCTTCTTGGCGAAGAACTCACCGAACGGCCCCATAACGGTGACCTTGTCGCCCGGCTTCAGGTTGAACACGTAGCTCGACATGATGCCCGGATTGTGGTCAGTGCCCGGAGGCGGCGTGGCGATACGGATGTTGAACTTGAGAACACCCTTCTCTTCCGGATAGTTTGCCATGGAATAGGCCCGGATGGTCTCTTCCTTGTTGACCGCCTTGTAGCGCCAGATGTTGTGCTTGTCCCAGTCTTCGTGGAACTCTTCCTCGATATCGAAATCCTTGAAGTCGATCTCGTAGGGAGGACACTCGAGCTGAACGTAACCGCCGGCCCGGAAGTCAACTTCCTCGCCTTCCGGCAGCTTGAGCACCAGCTCTTTGATGAAGGTGGCCACGTTGTGGTTGGAGACAACCTCGCATTCCCACTTCTTGACGCCAAAGAACTCTTCCGGCACTTCCACCTTCATGTCCTGTTTTACAGGAACCTGGCAGGACAGGCGCCAGCCCTCTTTCTCTTCACGATTGGTGAAGTGGGTCTTCTCTGTTGGCAGCATGGCACCGCCGCCCTCGAGAACCTTGCACTTGCACTGGGCGCAGGTACCGCCGCCACCGCAGGCAGAGGACAGGAAAATACCACTGTTAGCCAGAGTACCGAGCAGCTTGCCGCCGGCTTCGGTCTTCAGCGTGTGTTCGGGATCATCGTTGATCTCAATGGTCACATCACCGGTGCTTACCAGCCTGGACCGGGCCGCAAGAATCACTGCGACCAGGGCCAGAACGATAACGGTGAACATGACCACGCCGAGAATAATTTCTGTATTCATGGTCTCGCCTTTTCGTTAAACCGAATCACCGGGTGAATTACAGTGAGATACCGGAGAAGGACATGAAGCCCAGGGACATCAGACCAACGGTAATGAAGGTGATACCCAGACCACGCAGGCCTTCCGGAACGTCACTGTACTTCAGCTTCTCGCGAATACCCGCCAGGGCGATGATCGCCAGGGCCCAGCCAAGGCCGGCGCCGAAGCCATACACCACACTCTCGCCGAAGGTGTAGTCACGCTCCACCATGAACAGCGAGGCACCCAGAATGGCGCAGTTCACTGTAATCAGTGGCAGGAACACACCCAGAGCGGCGTAGAGTGCCGGGATATACTTGTC
>NZ_DDOI01000064.1:13520-44481 GCF_002341575.1 Marinobacter sp. UBA2498
GCCGGGATATACTTGTCCAGTACCATTTCCATGATCTGAACAATCGCCGCGATTACCCCGATATACGTCAGCAATCCGAGAAAGCTCAGGTCTACGTTCGGCAGGCCAGCCCAATCCAGGGCGCCTTCGCGCAGAACGCTGTTGTACAGAAGGTTGTTCACCGGAACGGTGACCGTCAGCACGACCACCACGGCAATGCCAAGACCGGTTGCGGCCTCGATCTTCTTGGAGATGGCCAGGAAGGTACACATCCCCAGGAAGAACGCCAGCGCCATGTTTTCAACAAAAACAGCCTTCAGAATCAAGCTGATATAATGCTCCATCAGAAGGCCTCCTTGGCGACATGGCGAGACATTTTATAGTCCGGCTCTTCAACCTGCTCCGGCTTCCAGGTCCGCAGACCCCAGATCGCCAGGCCGATAATAAAGAACGCACTCGGCGGCAGCAGCAACAAGCCGTTAGGAATGTACCAGCCACCTTCGTTCACCACCGGCATCAGGGAGACACCGAACAGTGAGCCGGCGCCCAGCAATTCACGGAAGAAGGCAACGAAGATCAGGAGTACCGAGTAGCCCAGACCGTTACCAACGCCGTCCAGGAAGCTCAGCCAGGGGCCGTTCTTCATGGCAAAGCCTTCCGCGCGGCCCATAACGATGCAGTTGGTGATAATCAGACCAACGAACACTGAGAGCTGCTTGGAAATCTCGTAGGCATAGGCCTTGAGCACCTGGTCAACCACGATTACCAGGGAGGCGATAATGGTCATCTGCACGATGATCCGGATACTGCCCGGAATCTGGGTGCGTACCAGGGACACGGCCAGGTTGGAAAATGCGGTAACGGCAATAACCGCCGCGCACATAACAAGTGTAACGTTCATGCTGGTGGTAACCGCCAGCGCTGAACAGATGCCCAGGATCTGCAGGGCAATCGGGTTATTGCTGAAGATCGGTTCGAAGAGAACCTGTTTGGCTGATGCATCTGCCATGATCAGACCTCCCCTTCACGAAGTTTTTGCAGGAACGGCGCGTATCCGCGGTCGCCCATCCAGTAGTTAACCAGTTGCTCAACGCCGCGACTGGTCAACGTTGCCCCGGACAGAGCATCCACTTTATGCTGCCTTTTTTTTGCATCAACGTTTACGCCACCTTTAACCAGTTTGATCTGCGGTTCAGTGCGATCACCATCATAAACTTTCTTCCCCACCCACTGCGACTTCCAGCGTGGATTGTCTACCTCCCCACCGAGGCCCGGAGTTTCGGCGTGGGAGTAAAAGCCAAGCCCTTCAATGGTGTTCAAATCACCTTCCAGCGAAATGAAGCCATACAATGTAGACCAGAGGCCATAACCATGAATTGGCAGTACCACACGCACTAGCTCTCCGTTCTCGCTCAGCGTATACACCCTGGCAACATTCGGCCGGCGCTTGATGCCAGCCTTGTCTTCCGAGGAAGGAATATCCGTAGACAACTGAGGGTCCGAGGCAGCCTTGTACATATCATATTTCATGGGCTCAGCAACACCAACGGCGGAAGGCTTTACAAATTTACCAGTATCCAAATCCACCAGGCGAACATCGAAACTCTCGAATTTCTGCAAAATCTGCTCTGCAGTATCGCCTTGATCCAGCATACCTGCGGCAGAGAGAATGTTCGTTGTCATATCAAGATGCTGATTCTTGACCTGGGCAGGTCTGAGCATGACCGCCGCGGTGGATACCACGACAGAGAACACGATACTCAGCACCAGCGCAACGATCAGCGTGCGGGAGACGGTTTCTTTAGCTTTAGCCACGAGCAAGCCTCCGTTTGATGTTGGCCTGAACCACGTAATGGTCCATCAATGGCGCGAACAGGTTTGCGAACAGGATGGCAAGCATGATGCCTTCCGGGAACGCCGGATTGATCACGCGGATCAGCACAGTCATCACGCCTACCAGAATACCGAAACACCAGCGACCCGTGTCAGTCATCGCGGCGGACACCGGATCCGTCGCCATGAACATCATGCCAAAGGCAAACCCGCCCATGACCAGATGCCAATGCGCCGGAACCGCGAACATCGGATTGGTCTCGGAACCTATGATGTTTAGCAGCAGCGACATGCCGATCATACCGATCAACACACCTCCGACGATGCGATAGGAGGCAATCTTCATCCCCAACAGGATCAGGCCACCAATCAGAATGGCCAGTGTCGAGGTCTCACCCATCGAGCCCTGAATGGTGCCCATGAAGGCGCTCATCCAGCCAATTTGAGCTTCCAGAGCTTCCAGACCACCACTGGCGGCCCAGCTCAGCGCCGTGGCGCCACTGAAGCCGTCAACCGCAGTCCAGACGGTGTCGCCGGAAATCTGCGCCGGATAGGCGAAGTACAGGAAGGCACGACCGGTCAGGGCCGGGTTCAGGAAGTTCTTGCCGGTACCGCCGAACACTTCCTTGCCGATCACGACGCCGAAGGTGATGCCCAGGGCCACCTGCCAGAGAGGAATGGTGGGCGGGCAGATCAGTGCAAACAGGACCGATGTGACAAAGAAACCCTCGTTCACTTCGTGACGGCGCACGGTGGCAAACAGCACTTCCCAGAAACCACCGACCACGAAGGTCACGAAGTAAATGGGCACGAAGTACGCCATGCCGTAAACGAAGTTGTCCCATACGCCCGCACCGGAACCGGTGATGGCAAGTGCCTGGATAAAGGCAGTCCGCAGGCCGCCGTCAGCAATCATGGCATCCGGGTTGGACGCCAGGAAACTGTTGGCCTGGTAGCCGATGTTCCACATTCCGAAGAACATTGCCGGGAAGGTGCACAACCAAACCGTGATCATGATGCGCTTGAGGTCAATCCCGTCACGCACATGGGCGGTGGTGGAGGTGACACTCGCCGGCGAGTAGAAAATAGTATCCACCGCCTCGTAAAGCGCATACCAGCGCTCGTACTTGCCACCCTTTTCAAAGTGATGCTCGATTCCATCGAGAAACTGTCTGATAGCCATCGTATTAGCCCTCGATCTCGATTCGGGTCAGGTTCTCGCGGAGAATCGGACCATATTCATATTTGCCGGGGCACACAAAGGTGCACAGCGCCAGATCTTCTTCATCCAACTCCAGTGCGCCAAGCTTCTGTGCCATCTCTGTGTCGCCGACAATCAGGGAACGCAGCAACTGCGTGGGCAGAATGTCCAGCGGCATGATCTTTTCGTAAACACCCACCGGCACCATCGCCCGCTCGCTGCCATTGGTGGTGGTGGTCATATCGAACCGTTTGCCACCGACCAGCTTGGACAGGTAAATATTCATGACGGAGAACTTGTTCGCACCCGGCGACAGCCAGCCCATGAACTCGCGCTTGTTACCTTCCTCAAGCACGGACACCTGATTGGCAAACCGGCCAAGATAGGCGCAGGGACCATCGCCACGGCGACCGCCGAACACGGAGCCGGAAATCGCCCGGATCTCGCAATCTGTGGCAACTTCACCGTCGAGAAGCTCCTCAAGACTGGCACCCAGACGAGTACGCACGAGACGGGGTTTCAGGGCCTTGGGGCCACCGATCGCCACGACACGCTCAACAGGGACTTCACCGGATTCAAACAGCTTGGCAATGTCGATAACGTCCTGATAATTGATACTCCAGACCGTCTTGCTGCCAGAAACCGGATCCAGGTGATGGATATGGGTTCCCACGTTGCCGGCCGGATGCTTGCCATCGAACTGGTGCACCTCAACGGCGTCGGACCTGGGAACAGCGACGTTGGATCCTGGCTTGCCAGTGACAAACACCTTGCCGGTGGTCAGTTTGGTAAGGATCTCAAGGCCTTTCTCGAACGCCTGGCTGTTTTCGCCAATGATGACCGTCGGGTCCGCTGCCAGCGGGTTGGTATCCATGACCGACACGAAAATTGAGTGGGGAGCGGAATCAATCTCCGGAACCTTGCTGTACGGACGCGTCTTGAACGCAGTCCAGAGCCCGGATTCCACCAGATTATCGACTACCTGCTGGCGTTCCAGGCCGGCAAGATCCGCTTCGCTGTAGCGCGCAAAGGTCTCAGCCTCATCGCCATCGACTTCGATAACGATCGACTGGAATACCCGACGCTCACCACGGTTGATCTCTTTCACAACGCCCGCGGCGGGTGAAGTATAACGAACGCCCTCGGTCTTCTTGTCCGTGAACAGCAGCGTACCGCGCTTGACACGGTCCCCCTCTTTCACAGCCATCGTCGGCTTCATGCCGATATAGTCAAAACCGATCAACGCAACGTGGCGAACGGGTTTGCCGTCTGTAATGGTCTGTTCGGGAGCGCCGCTGATGGGAAGATCCAGGCCTTTTTTGATCTTGATCATTAGCCTCATCCAATCATCAGAAACTTTTCAATGGATTCGTAACGCCCGACACCTGCGGCCCAGAAAAACCATGAGAAACGGAGTGCCAGACGTACCCAAAATCGCGCCAATTATAGAGATTAAGGAATCCTATTTCCACCAGAAACCGGAACCGGTTGTGCGTCGACAGCCAAACCAGTCGTTTAGCTGACCGTAAAAACAAAAAACCCCGACAGCAATCGCTATCGGGGTTCTGAACACCATTACTTCACCAGATCGGCGCGATTCGCTCAGTCTCTCGCACGTTTGGGGAAGATCGGGTAATTTACGCCGGCCATCTGGTTGACCACACGAATCACCTGCGCGCTGTAGCCGAACTCGTTGTCGTACCAAACATACAGGATCAGACGCTTGCCACTGGTGATGGTTGCCTGGGCATCAACGATGCCGGCATGGCGGGAACCGACAAAGTCGGTGGAAACCACTTCCGGAGAGTTCACGAAGTCGATCTGCTTCTGCAGCTCCGAGTGCAGCGCCATATCCCGCAGGTATTCGTTAACACCTTCCACATCAACGTCTTTCTTGAGGTTGAGATTCAGGATCGCCATGGACACGTTCGGCGTTGGCACCCGGATCGCATTACCGGTCAGCTTGCCCTTCAGAACCGGCAGCGCCTTGGAGACAGCCTTGGCGGCCCCCGTCTCGGTAATTACCATGTTCAGGGCGGCGCTGCGCCCGCGGCGGCTGCCCTTGTGGTAGTTATCGATCAGGTTCTGGTCGTTGGTGTAGGAGTGCACCGTCTCCACGTGACCATCTTCGATGCCGTATTCGTCTTCAATCGCCTTCAATACCGGTGTGATGGCATTGGTGGTACAGGAGGCGGCTGACAGGATCCTGTCTTCGTCAGTAATCCAGTCGTTGTTGATACCATAAACGATGTTCTTGATATCGCCCTTACCCGGCGCCGTCAGGATAACGCGGCTGACGCCTTTTGATTTCAGGTGCAGGCCAAGACCGGCTTCATCACGCCACTTACCGGTGTTGTCGATCACGATGGCGTTGTTGATGCCGTAATCCGTGTAATCCACCTTGTCCGGCCCATCAGAGTAGATAACCTTGATATAGTTGCCGTTGGCAATCAGGGCGGATTCCTTCTCATCAACGGTAATGGTGCCATCGAACGGACCGTGCACGGAATCACGGCGAAGCAGACTGGCGCGCTTCTCGAGATCATTTTCCGCACCGCCCTGGCGAACCACAATCGCACGCAGACGCAGGTTGTTGCCACCCCCGGCCTTCTCGATCAGGATACGAGCCAGCAGACGACCAATCCGGCCAAAACCGTACAGAACGACGTCTTTGGTGTCATTGTTGGCATCTTCCTCGGACTGGGCAGCGTACTGCCCCACAACCGGGCCGATTTCACGCTTCAGGAATTCGGTCAGGTCGCCGCCTTCCTCTTTGAACTTGACCGCCAGCTTGCCGATATCCACGTGGGCACGACCGAGTTCAAGTTTGTCCATGGCCTGGAGGATCGGCAGGGTGTCGTGAACAGAAAGCTCGCTGTCTTCAACCTGGCGCACAAATCGGTGGGCACGGATGATATCGATAACCGACTGGTTGATGATGGCGCGGCCGTATACAGAAGTAACCACATTGTTTTTGCGGTAGAGGCGGCCGATCAGCGGAATCATGGCTTCCGCGGTGGATTCTCTTTCTGTCCAGTTGGACAGGTGCTGATTGATCTGTTCGTGACTCACGCTTGGACCTCTGCAATTGGCACTTGGAAATTGGGGCGCACATTATCCAATTTAATCCGGTCGACCGCAAATACGGCGGGCCATGACCTTCGTATAGGTCGCGCCGGCTAATAACGCAAACGCCGACCATGGCGCCGGCGCCATGACAGTGAGGGGCGCGAGCGTTAGAATACGCGCCTCACCGCTCCCGGACATCCACAGCAGGAGAACCTGACCGCCCATGAGCCAAGGTGCCAGCACACGCCCGTCACCCCTCCCCCTGATTGCCCCCGAATTTCCGTCTCGGCCGGCCGATCACCGAACATGGGGTCAACTGCACGGCAGCAGTGAGGCGCTGGCCATCTGCGAAAGTGCGCGCGCGCACAAGGGTCTGACCCTGGTCATTACCCGCAGCACCGCCGATGCCATCCGGCTTGAGCAGGCCATGCGCTTCTTCCTGGGGCTACCCCCGGAAGAAGACGGCCCGGCGGTCAGCGACGACGGGCTGGAACTGCTGTCGCTGCCCGACTGGGAAACCCTGCCCTACGATCTGTTTTCGCCCCACCAGGACATTATTTCCCGGCGAATCCGGACCCTGCACCGCCTGCCCGCAACCAGCCATGGGGTTCTCGTGGTTCCTGCACGCACGCTGATGCACAGGCTGCCGCCAGTAAATTACCTCCAGGGCAACACCCTGCTTCTGGAAGTGGGACAGTCCCTGGATATCAAGAGCTGGCGAATGCAGCTTGAGGCGGCAGGCTACCGGCATGCCGAGAACGTCTACGAGCACGGCGAATACGCGGTCCGGGGCGCCATACTGGACATTTTCCCCATGGGCGCCAGCCAGCCCTATCGGATTGACCTATTCGATGATGAGATCGAAACGCTCCGGACTTTCGACCCCGAGACTCAGCGCTCAATCGACCGGATCGAACGCATCGAACTGCTGCCCGCCTTTGAATTCCCCTGGCACAAAGAGGCGCGCTCCGGATTCCGCAGCCGCTGGTTCGAGCAGTTCCCGGATGCCGACAAAGACACCCCCATCTACCAGGACGTGACTCACGGCATTACCCCGCCGGGCATTGAGTACTACCTGCCGCTGTTCTTCGACGAGACGGCAACCCTGTTTGACTATCTGCCAGGCGCCACTCACGTTTTTACTGCGGACGGACTGAACGATGCGGTCAGCCACTTTGACAGTGAAACCCGCAACCGGTACGAAGATCGTCGTCACGATCGCCTGCGGCCGATTCTGCCGCCCAAGCTCCTCTTCCTGCAGCAGGAAGAGCTGTTCGGACAACTGAAGGCCTTCCCGAGGGTAACCGTCTCCGCGGAGACAAAGGATGCCGCGGGATCAATTAACTGCCCCACGACAACCTTGCCGGATATCGCCATGGACGGTCGGGCCGCAGACCCTGCCGGTCGCCTCAAGCGGTTTCTGGGAGAGTTCGACGGCCACGTGCTGATATGCGCCGAATCGTCCGGTCGGCGCGAGGCGCTGATGGAGAATCTTGGCGAACAGGGTGTTGAATTGAAAACCCTGTCCGGCTGGCAGGCTTTTCTCGACGATAAGGAAAGCTCGGTCGCCATCACCATTGCCCCGATGGAGCAAGGCCTGGTTCTGCCCGAGCATTCCGTTGCCCTGATCACCGAGACCGCCCTGTTCGGCGAGCGGGTACTACAGCGGCGGCGCCGCGAGAAGCCTACGGAAACGGACGATGCCGGCTTCCGGGATCTGTCCGAATTGCGGATTGGTGCGCCGGTGGTTCATATCGACCACGGTGTTGGCCGTTACCTGGGCCTGGAGACCATCACCGTAGAGGGCGAAGCGAGCGAATTCCTGATGCTTGAGTACGCCGGGGGCTCAAAGCTGTATGTTCCGGTCTCCAGCCTGCACCTGATTTCCCGCTATGCCGGCAATGACACCGAACACGCGCCGCTGCACAAACTCGGGACGGACCGCTGGAGCACAGCGAAACAGAAAGCCCTTGAGAAGATCCGGGACACTGCCGCCGAGCTGCTGGATGTGTACGCCCGCCGGGAGGCGCGCAAAGGCTTCAGCTTCGAGGATCCCAAGGAAGCCTATCGTGCCTTTGCTGCCGGCTTTCCGTTCGAGGAGACACCAGACCAGCAGGTTGCTATCCAGTCGGTGTTCGAGGACATGACCAGCGAGCAGCCCATGGATCGCCTGGTGTGTGGCGATGTCGGTTTCGGGAAAACCGAGGTTGCCATGCGCGCGGCGTTCCTGGCTACTTGGTCGGGCAAGCAGGTGGCGGTTCTGGTCCCCACTACCCTGCTCGCCCAGCAGCATTATGAATCCTTCCGGGACCGTTTCTCGGATACCCCTGTGCAGGTCGAGCTGCTCAGCCGGTTCCGCACGGCTGGCCAGACCAGCAAGGCGTTGGAGGCGGTGGAGAACGGCCGGGCCGACATCGTCATCGGCACCCACAAACTGCTACAGGGCGACATCAAATTCAAGAATCTTGGCCTGGTTATCATCGACGAAGAGCATCGCTTTGGCGTTCAGCAGAAGGAAAGACTGAAAGCACTGCGGGCCGAAGTGGACATGCTCAACCTGACCGCCACCCCGATTCCGCGGACGCTGAACATGGCCATGGGGCATCTGCGGGATCTCTCGATTATCGCCACTCCTCCGGCCCGGCGGCTCTCGGTGAGAACTTTTGTGCGCCAGAAAGACAACGCCATGGTCAAGGAAGCCATACTGCGGGAGATTCTCCGGGGCGGTCAGGTCTACTTCCTCCACAACGACGTGGCCACCATCGAGAAGACGGCAGAGGATCTACGTTCGCTGATTCCGGAAGCGCGGGTGGGCGTCGCCCACGGGCAGATGAGAGAGCGTGATCTGGAAAAGATCATGTCCGACTTCTACCACAAACGCTTCAACGTGCTGGTGTGCACAACCATCATTGAGACCGGCATCGACGTTCCCAGCGCCAACACCATTATTATCGAGCGGGCAGACAAGTTCGGCCTGGCGCAACTGCATCAGCTTCGGGGCCGGGTCGGCCGTTCGCACCACCAGGCCTATGCCTACCTGCTCACGCCACCGCCGAAATCCATCACGGCGGACGCCAAAAAGCGTCTGGATGCGATTTCGGAGGCGCAGGACCTGGGTGCCGGCTTCATGCTGGCCACTCACGACCTGGAAATCCGCGGTGCCGGGGAGTTATTGGGGGAAGAACAGAGCGGGCAGATCGAAAGCATCGGCTTCACCCTTTACATGCAGCTGCTGGACGAGGCCGTCAAGGCCATTCGCGAGGGCCGAACCCCGAATGCCGACCTGCCACTTAGCCACGGCACCGAAATGAACCTGAGAATCCCGGCTCTGATCCCCGAGGATTATCTGCCGGATGTCCATAACCGCCTGATGCTCTACAAACGGATTGCCAGCGTGGACAGCCCGGAAGCATTAAAAGAACTTCAGGTTGAAATGATCGATCGGTTCGGATTATTACCGGATCCGGCCAAAAACCTGATCCGCCAGACCGAGCTTCGATTGCGTGCAGAAGCCCTGGGCATCGTGAAAGTCGATGCCGGCAAGGAGTGGGCGCGGATCGAGTTTGGCAGCTCGACACCGGTGGATCCGCTGGTTCTGGTTAAAAAAGTGCAATCCGCACCTGACCAGTACCGGCTCGAAGGCGCCAACAGCTTCCGTTTTCGGCTGAAGGATGCCACAACCGGTGGTAAACTCGACGGCATTTCCCGGATGCTTGGCGAGCTGGAGCCAGCAAAAAATGACGCGTCCGGCTCATGAACGGCCGACCAACAAGTGGAGTACGACCCTTGCAAATTGATGGAATTCGCTGGTGCCGATACCCGACCCGGGCCATCCTGGCAGCTCTGCTTCTGAGCTTTTCTCTAACAGGCGCCGCACAGCAGCTTGACAGGGCAACCTTGCCTCTTGAGCCCGGCACGCCGGTTCCGGATGACTACTACCGGGCGGAGTTTGTCATTCTTGAGCGGATCGTAGAGCCGGAAGCTGTGAACGAACGGATGTCTGATCGCTCGGTAGAGCCGCCCCTTGAGACCGAAGAGGTTCTCTGGTCATCGCTGGAGAATGGCACCACGGAAACCACACTGGAATTGGCGCCCCGAAAGGATCTCCATCTTGCCAGTGCCGCCGCCAGACTCGAACGCAGTGGCCGTTACCGTGTGCTTGTGGCTGCCGGTTGGTACGAGGCGTTTCCACCAGATTACGAGGGGACACCCTTGCGGGTTGAAGCAGGTGACTGGCTGAATGAGGCTCGCACCCGGGAGGTTGAGGGACACATCACCATCGACCGGCAACGCTATTTGCACGTCAATGTGCATCTGAACCACTGGCAACTGGCAGAAGAGACATCGGAGCCGCCTGTAGAGGCTGCGACCGAGCTCTCTGAAGAAACACCCCCCGCTCCGGACGCATCCGGAGCAAGTGACTCCGCCCCAATGTCAGCAGCAACCGGAGAAACAGCCGGTCAGCAACTACCTGTTCTGGCTGAACCCGCGCCCCTGGAATTGTTGACCTGGATTCGGGAAACCCGCCGGATGCGCAGTGAGGAAATCCACTTCCTCGATTCCCCCACGATCGGCGTGCTGGTGTTTTTCAAGAAGATTGAGGCAACGGAGTAAGCACCCCAAGGCCAGCCATCGAGACTTCGAGGATCCGCTTGACCCCGGACATTCCCTGCTCGATGGCCGCCTCAATTTCTTCCATGGTGATGATATGGTCGGATTTTCCAGCCGCCCAGTTCACCACCAAACCCAGACAGACGTAACGCATTCCAAGTTCCGCCGCCAGCGCGGCTTCCGGCATACCGGTCATTCCTACCAGGTCGCAGCCGTCCCGCTCCATCCGGATGATTTCAGCCGCGGTTTCCAGCCTCGGGCCCTGGGTTGCGCCATACACTCCGAAACCGGAAAACGGGACGTTTTCTGCTCCGGCGGCATCAATCAGGATCTGCCGCGCGCTCTCGTCGTAGGGCCAGGTGAAATCAATGTGGGTTACCGAGTCCAGATCGCCCTCGTAAAAGGTGCTGGCACGCCCCCAGGTGTAGTCAATAATCTGGTCGGGAATAACCACATGGGCAGGCCCCATATCCGGGTGAATCCCACCCACAGCGTTAACCCCGATCACCGTTCGGACCCCGGCTTCGTAGAGGGCCCGCAAATTGGCCCGATAGTTCACCTGGTGGGGTGGAATACGATGGGGGTTACCATGGCGCGACAGGAAGATGACCGGCTGATCCCCCAAGTGGCCCTCAACGAGGGGCGCGGATGGAACGCCCCAGGATGTCCTGACCGGCTTCTCACCGGTAATCTCAAGGCCTGACAGAGTGGTGAGGCCGGTGCCGCCAATGATGCCAACAGGGTGCATTTTCTCCGGTGACGTCATTCTGAATCTCCTGAGTCTTCCAAATCTCCGGTTGTCTGACGGTTCTGCAATGTCTCGGCGCTCTTGCCGGAAGAATCCGCCTCGCTCTTGTCCGAGGCTCCCGCGGACTGCGATCCGGATAGCCGGACGCCGTCCGGAAGATGCAGAGTTCGGGTCGGGAAGGCCACTTCGGCACCGTAACCCTCGATAATGTCGCTGATTTTCAGCAATACATCCTGCTTCACCTCGTGGAACTGCACCCACTGGGTGGTCTTGGTGAAGGTGTACACCATGATATCCAGAGACGACGCGTTGAACGCCAGGAAGTTCACAATCAGGGTCTGATCGCTGTCGATGTCCTCATGCTGCTGCAGCATGGCCTTGATGTCGTCGACGATGGTTGCCATCTGCCCGACATCGGCATACCGGATGCCAATCGTCTCGTAGATCCTGCGGTTGGTCATGCGTGAGGGGTTTTCCACTGCGATGGTGGTAAACGCAGCATTGGGCACATAAAGCGGACGTTTGTCGAAGGTACGGATGGTGGTCAGACGCCAGCCGATGTGCTCAACCGTACCCTCAATGTTTCGGTCCGGGGACCGCACCCAGTCCCCAACCTTGAACGGTCGGTCGAGATGGATAATAAAACCGCCGAAAAAGTTGGCCAACAGGTCCTTCGCGGCGAAGCCGACTGCAATACCACCCACGCCGCCGAAGGCCAGGACCCCGGAAATGCTGTAGCCCATGGACTGCATCGCAATCAGCACCGCGGTAATGATAACCACCGCCCGGGACAACTTGCTCACCGCGTTGACGGTGGTGTAGTCCATGGGCTGTTTCATTTTCAGCGGCGATACCAGAATCCCCTCGGCTTCCTTGATCAGCCTCAGGACCGCCCATACCAGAACGAAGACAAACCCGAGCTGCAGAAGCGAATCGTTGACCTTGAAGATCTCCGCTTCCGAGTAGCGATGAGCCACTTCTGCAGCCCAGTAGACGCCTTGCAACCAGACAAAGGCCACGACCGGTTTGCGGGCGGCGTGCAACAAGGCATCGTCCCACAGGTTTTTGGTCTGGCTGAACTTGCGCTCGATAGCAACGATAATGTGGCTTGCGATGTACGCCACCGCGGCCGTTGCGAACACCAGCGCAAATACGACAATCCCGACACGCCAGGCTTCAGACAGCAGCCCGAAATTCTCGATCCAGCCACTCACCATGGCCATAACATCCCCGATCATCGGATCCCTCTGGTCTCGAAAGGTTTATCGAATGGAAACGACCGTTCCCGGCACAACGCGATCAAAAAGATCAACAATGTCTTCATTGCGCATCCGCACACAGCCGTGGGACAGCGGTATTCCCATAGGCTCGCTGTCCGGCGTGCCGTGAATGTATATGAAGCGGCGGAAAGTATCGACACCCGGCCCCCTGTTTTTGCCCCATTCGCGGCCACACAACCAGAGAATCCGACTCAGGATCCAGTCGCGGTCAGGGTGCCGCCGGGCAAGTTCGGCGCTGTAGATTTCGCCGGTGGGGCGCCGGGCCCGGAAGACAGTTCCGGCCGGAAGTCCGGCGCCAATACAGGCCCGGATATAATGCTCTCCCCGGGGCGTACAGCCACTGCCATCGCTCTCACCCGCGCCATTCAGCGCAGTGGAAACCGGATAGGATGCAATAAGCTCACCGCCTCCGGTTTCAAGCCGGAGGCGCTGAAGGGGCAGATCAATGTCGATGCGGACGGATGCGGGATGCGTCAAAACCGGCCAGGCTCCCTCGGAGGTTCAGAGGGGAAGCCTAACCGAGAGAGAGGAACTCAGGCAACCGAGACCTTGCTGCCGACCGGCGGAATCAGCATGGCGTCTTCCGCCTGCATCCCGGCAGCCAGGAAGGGAACCAGGCGGGCAGCAATTTCTTGGATCGTGGTTTCCACACCCAGCTTGTTCTGCAGGATGTCCCTCAGGGCATCGCTGCTGGACATGGTGAACGCCGTTGCCCCGAGCATGAACTGGATGCGCCAGTAACGGTCAACAGAGGATAGCTGCGGGGTCGCCTCCTTGAGCAGCCGCATGAAACGGCTGAAAGGCTCGCTGTATTCCTGTTCCAGGAACTTGCGCAAATGCCCCTGGGACTGGGTGTAGGCAAGCCCGAGCAGGCGCATGAAGATGGAGATACCCTTCTCGTTACGCTGGGGCATGCGCACCGCGCTTTCCGTAAGTGCCCATAGCGTTTGATTCAGCGTTGGCGGTTTGCCGTCACACCGCTCTTCGAGCTCGTCGAAGGCGTTTTCCAGTGTCGCGGAAAACGGCGTCAGAAAGCGCGCAAATACGGCATGGATCAGGGCGTTCTTTGAGCCAAAGTGGTAATTGACAGCGGCCAGATTTACTTTAGCCTTACTGGTAATCATCCTGAGCGAGGTTTCCGAGAAACCCCGGTCGGCGAACAGCTCTTCGGCTGCATCGAGAATCCGGTCAACGGTATCAGACTGCGCCATTTTGTTATCAATGCCTCTAGCAAACGTCTGTTTGAAACATACGTTTGAAGTGCACTTGTGTCAAGTTCTGGGCTCAGGCTCTGCCGCTACTTCCTCCCAGCCCCGGTCAAGGGCTTCCTGGTTACCCTCGAAAAATGCTTTCTGGACGCGGCTGTACGCCTTCTCTGCTTCCAGCAGACAAATCAGATAAAGACGCACGTGCTCTCGGCGGGTCAATTGCCGGGACAGACTGCGACTCTCTGACAACCTCAGAAGGTGACTGAACCGGGTATTTTTCAGCGCCGGGTTAAAATCCGCCATCCGCGCACATTGCCAGATAAGGCCATCCGACCCCTCCAGGTGGGCGACGTGTTGCCTTGCCTCACGGAGCATCCGCTGGCGAGTTATTATCAGATCAAGGTAGGAGGGTTTGGTGGTGTAGATTCTGCGTACGGCAGGCACTCCCAACAACAGAATGATGACAAAGGCGCCGAAGCCACCACCAGCTATCCAGGCTGGCACAAACCCGGTTAATCCGCTCAGAAAGACAGCCGCCGCAATCAACGCACTGAACAGCCACAGGTCCCGACTCCGGCGCGCCTCGGCCATCGTGTAGTTGTCCGGCCAGCCGTTCATCGCCAGCAAGTCGAAATCCATTAACAGGACCCGGTCGCACTGGCGCAGCATCAGCCTGAGCTTGCGCTGGCGGGATTCCGCCAGCACCCTTTCCGGCTTGCCACTGTCGGTGTCCCGGGACTCTCCCCTATCAGCCGATGGTTCGGATTCGGAACTGGTCTCTGGCGCCTGACCGGTCGGTGCCGATTCCGCCGCCGGATTGGCTGGAACCGTCGCCGGAGTCTGGTCGCCAGGGGCCACGGGGACGGGCACAGGATCGGCCGCCCGACCAGGGCGCAGCACGGGGGCCTGCGCCGGACTGTTTGCCCGGGTGGCGGCCTTACTCTGATTTTCAGCCATGGCAGATTGTCCGAATTCAGGGGTTATGAAGGGTATCGACCATGATGCAGGATACTTGAATGTTTACCCCGGTATACCGACATCAGTCGGGCCTTGGCATCAGTCAGCCCGCTCGCTATCCTTGGCGCACCTGCCGGAAAGGCGCCCCATACCACATTGAATGAGGTCAGGCTTATGTTCACAGGCATTGTCCAGGGCATTGCAACCATTGAAGACGTCACCGCAGAGCCCGGGCTCAGCACTTTTGCCATTCGCCTCCCCGCAGAAAAGGCAGATGGCGTTTCCATCGGCGCCTCGGTGGCAATCAACGGAACCTGCCTGACCGTCACACGCCAGGAAGACAGCGTGCTCTATTTCGATGCCATGCAGGAAACCCTGAGACTTACCACGCTGGGTGAGCTGACTACCGGGGACCAGGTGAATTTCGAGCGCGCCGCCCGCATTGGGGATGAAATTGGTGGCCACCTGCTTTCTGGCCATATACATACGGCGGCCAACATTGTCGAAATACGGCGTACGGAAAACAACGTCACGCTATGGTTTGAGGTGCCCGAGGAATGGGCCCGCTACATCTTCCCCAAAGGCTACATCGCCATCAATGGCGCCAGCCTGACTATTGGCGAGGTACGGGGCAACCGGTTCAACATCCATCTGATCCCGGAGACGCTGCGGGCCACAACCTTTGGGTCCTGTGAAGAGGGCCAGCGGGTGAATATTGAAATAGACAGCCAGACCCAGACCATCGTGGATACCCTGGCCCGGCTCGGGTATGACCGCCCGGCGCCAACATTGTAATCTGACAGGTTATTCAGCGGTTGCCAGCCCGAAACACCACGAACTTGGGGCTGGCGTCCAGCTGCTCCACTGACGAAAAGTACCGGCGCAGGCTTCGGTGATAGCCAAGGTGTCGATTTCCTACCAGGAGCAGGCGACCGCCCGGCCTCAGGTGTTGCGACGCCTGCTCGAATAACCGAAGTGCGATGTGATCACCGACCACACCACCCTCGTGGAACGGCGGGTTCAGTAGTATCAGATCAAAGGCTCCCGGATCGGACTCAATACCATCGCGATGGGAGAAAGCGGCTTTGGCATCCGGAAAGGCTTTTTCAACATTACGACGGGCACTGAGCACGGCCTGGCTTGAAACATCGCTGAAAACCAACTGCAGATCCCGTCGCTCCGACAGCGCCGCCAGGCCCAATACGCCGTTACCGCAGGCCAGATCAAGCACCGAATCGCCAGCCCTGGCCGTCGACACCTCGTTGACCACATGTGGCAACATCAGGCGGGTGCCGATATCCAGCTTTTCCCGGGCAAACACCGCCGGCAATGCCTCTATGCCCACATCACCTTTTCGGTCGCCCAATCGGTAACCTTTCCAGGTCGCTGACCAATCCGCGAGAGTCGCAGCGCCCCTGTTACATCGAATCACCCGCGCTTTCTTTCGCGCCGGCAGCACCTGCTCTGTCCGTACAGCTTCGGCGAACACATCAACGCTTCTTGCCGGTAGATGCTTGATCATGCCGCCTGCCAGCAACACGCCGGAATCCGCCATCACGCGATTGAGCCAGCGCAGCAACCAGGCCAGATAGTCGGCCTGGCGGGGTATTCTCAATACCACCAGGTCAAACGGGCCCTCGGGCGCATTAATCCAGCTGAAAACAGATTCAGGTGGCGTGACTTCCGGATTCAAAGAAGCATTATGTGCCAGGGCAGCGGGCAACACAGCACTGTCGGCCACCACGGTCGGAGAGAGCGCTGCCAGCCCCAGTGAAAGAGCCCCGAACTGATCATCCACCACCAGAACACGGGGCTCACCCAGGGCTGCCGCCGCGCAAATGGCTTCCTCAAGCAGAAGCTCGTCCGCCGCATCCCATGCCCTCAGCGTCGGATCACCAGTGCCTGGCCGGGCAAGAATCAGTGAGCCTCCGGAGAAATCAAGTTGGGCGGTTGTCATTTCGGGCATGCTGGAGGCCTTTTGTCACAAAAGCGCCATTCTAGGCTGTTTATTCTAGAAATTAACCCTAACGTGGAAGGTGTTCACGCTGAACATCCCTTTTCCGGTTGGCTCCGTTGTTCTGGACGCGAACCTCTTGCCCCTCACCCCAGGGGCTTTTTTCGTTCAGGAACGTCGAAAAGCGCGATAAACGGTAAAACGCTGATTCTCCCGCAATCGTTCAACCGGGCCGATACAGCGCTTCATCAATGGCTCGTAGGGCAGAAAACTGTTCGCCACCAGGCGCACCTCACCACCCGGCGCCAGATGGCGCACTACCTCCCGAAGAAAACGCTCAGTCATCGACAGGTCTGTTCTGACACCAGAGTGAAAGGGTGGATTACTGAGAATAACGGGCCATGAACCCTCGATGCCCGGAAGGCCGTCCGAAGCCATGATCCGCCCGGAAACGCCGTTGCGCTCATAGGTGGCCCGTGCACAGATAACGGCCTGGGACTGAACATCAATCCCGTCGATCGTTAGCCGGGGAAGGCCCTGCCGCTCTTGCCAGCGATGGAGCCAGGCACCGAGGACACCCGCACCACAGGCAAAATCCAGAACCGGGCCAGACCGCAGAGGCGCCCCGTCCAGCGTTTCCATAAGCAAGCGGGTACCGTCGTCCAGCTCACCAAGACTGAAAATACCCGGCAGTCCGGCAACATCCAGATGAACCGACTGGCAGTCAATCCCGGTCCAGGTCATCCACTCCCGGAGCGAGAATTCTGGAAGAGGCTCGATATTCTCAGCACACCAGACCTGGCAATGCCGGGCGCTATCGGTCTTGGTAGCCTGCGGCGCCACGGCCTTGAGCTGTTTCACGGCCCCGGCAATGCCTTCTTTCTTCTCACCTACCAGCACCAGTCGAGCGCCGGGTGCTGCCAGCCAGCGTGCCAGGGCAAGACGCAGGTCAAGCTCCGCCCGGGCCTTGGGAAGGAAAACCACGAGTGTGTCAAAGGTATCGGCAGCCAGAGCAGGATCGTCGTAGCCAAAACAGATCTGCCAGCCGTCTCGCCCGCTGAGTGAGGCACACACACCGGCATGCTCACTCATTGCCATACCGCCAGCGGGCAAATCCGTCAGCAGCTCACCAGCGGATACGCCCAAAAGGGCCAGCCTCCCCTGCAAAAGGTGGCGGTTTCGCAACAGAACTTCATGGGAATTGGGCAATGACATTGATGGGCTTATCCCGAGTGGGTAGTTCAAAGACGGGATATGCTAACCGGAATGAGCCCTCGCGTCTCCCTTGAAAGACGGAGACCGGAGGGCCTTCAGAGAGGAAATACCATCAAATCTTCAATCACTTGTAACGGGCAACCGTTCCAACCCTCAGGGCGTCCTCCGGTGACATACCCCAGTCCTCAGCCTGAGCGGCATCAGACGATTTCCGCCCCCGACCCCGTGAATCCGTGCTGGCCGTGGCGTCTTTCCTCTGGTTCAGAACTGTCAGGGCTTTTTGCATCAATTCTTTCATGGTCACACTCCTCGCTTACTGCAGGATCTACTCTAACAAAGCAGAAGGTGACCAACTGTGATGACGCCGAGGGTCAGGAAGTGACGCCCTTCACGAATTTTTGACGCAATTTTACATTCTTCACTGCATGATTTTCTGGCGCCCAGAGCGTACCGGCCTCTGAACCAGCTCATCGATGCTGTTCTGCCGTACCCGCTCACGATCTTCCTCGCAGGCTACCGACAACCCCATATCCCGCAGAACCCCATCCGAGACATCGTAGACAAAGCCATGAACCGTGAGCGGCTGACCCCGCCGCCAGGCTTCCTGAACAATGCTGTTCTGGCAAACATGCCCCACCTGCTCAACCACGTTGAGTTCGCACAGACGGTCGACCCGATCCTGAACGCCCGGCAGGGCATCGAGTACTTGCTGATGCCGGTCACGGACATCCTGAACGTGTCGAAGCCAGTTGCTGATCAGTCCAAATCCTTCATTGAGCAATGCCGCCCTGACGCCGCCACAGCCATAGTGGCCAACCACCAGGACATGTTTGACCTTCAATACTTCGATGGCGAACTGCAGTACCGACAGACAGTTAAAATCCGTGTGGACAACCACGTTGGCCACGTTCCGGTGAACAAAAAGCTCCCCCGGCAGAAGATCGACGATCTGGTTGGCGGGCACGCGGCTGTCTGCGCAACCAATCCACAGGTATTCCGGTGCCTGCTGATTCGACAGGCGGGTAAAAAACTGCGGATCCCGGGCCTTGATACCGTCTGCCCAGGCCCGGTTTTTTTCCAGAAGATGGTCAAGCTGACCCATTATCCCACTCCGTTTGATGATTCCCGTCCGGCGATTGAACGGGAATACGCATCCCAAAGCAATACTCAGTTGGTCTGCACCTCCACCTCCGCATGGGGCTGATGCATGGTGCTCTGGGCCAGATCCAGCAACTCACGCAGGGCCACCGAGAACATGGCATACTCCGGCTCCCGCACACCCTTGAGCTCGGAAAGCATGGATTTCCAGCGGTCGATCATCTGCTGATGGCGGGACAGCCACGCCTCCACGCAGGCCGGCACGTCTTCCGGCTTGTCGGCCAACTTCAATACACCGGTGGTTAGCGCCCGCTGCTGCCAGTCGAGATCTTCCCGGAAACTTTCCCGGGCCAGGGCCTGCCAGTGTGAGCCAGGCTGCAGCGATGCGATGGCGCTCGCGAACCAGTTCAGATCCAGGCGGTCACCCAGCTCATAGTAGAGATTGGCCACCGTCTTCAGTGGCATGCCAGAGGCTTCGTGGGCCTCGATGATACCCAGAGACGAATACAGGTGGCCGGTACCCGAAACCACGGACGCCAGCTCTGATGGCAGCCCGGCATCCACCAGAGCCTGATGCCGTTTCTCCCAGGTGGTTTTCGCCTGATCACCAAGATACTCGGGCAGCCCCGCTGTAATCGCCCAGACGCTGTCGGCAAAGCGCTCCATGTGGTGCTGAATGCTCAGCTCTGCCCGACGGTTGCGAAGCAGCCAGCGCACCGAACGGCGCATCAGGCGCATCAGGTCCTGCATCAGCTCCATCTGTAGCTGGGCTGAGACATGGAAATCCAGGGCTTCAATCCTGTCCCACCAGTTATCAATGCGGAACACGTCACGGGCGATAATCCAGGCCAGAGCAATAGAGGCGGCATCGGCACCCGTAGACTGGTTCAAACGCTCCACAAAGGTAATACCCATGTGGTTGACCATGTCGTTGGCAATCTGTGTCGCGATGATTTCACGCCGCAGCTGATGCTCTCCCAGCTCCTTCGAGAATTTCTGGGTCAGATCCCTGGGAAACACCTTGTACATTTCACCGGCCAGAAGGGGATCGTCAGGCAGGGTGCTGTCGATCAGGGTCTGCTTCAGGTCGCCCTTCACATAGGAAATGAGTACCGACAGTTCCGGCCGGGTCAGCCCTTTCTTGTCCAGCTTGCGCTCGGACAGGGTCTCGTCATCGGGCAGGAACTCCAGGGCACGATTGAGCTTGCCCTCGCTCTCAAAGGTATTCATCAGCCGGCGATACTCTTCCAGCCGGCTCGCCGCATCCTCGCTGGCAATACTGATGGCCTGGGTCTGACGGTAGTTGTTCTTGAGCACCAACTCCGCGACGTCATCGGTCATCTCCTCAAGCATGATGTTGCGCTGCTTGTTGGTGAGATCACCCATGGCAACGGCCCGGTTGAGCAGGATCTTCATGTTGACCTCGTGGTCAGAACAATCCACACCGCCGGAGTTGTCGATAAAGTCCGTGTTCAGGCGTCCGCCCTTGAGCGCAAACTCAATGCGACCGAGCTGGGTAAGCCCAAGGTTGCCGCCCTCACCGACCACCTTGCAGCGAAGATCCGAACCGTTGATCCGCAGACCGTCGTTGGCCTTGTCGCCCACATCACTGTGGGATTCACTGGCGGCCTTCACATAGGTGCCAATGCCACCGACCCAGAGCAGGTCGACCTGTGCCTTGAGGATATGCGAGATCAGCATGTTTGGTGGCACCCGATCCGATTTGATACCCAGCAGTTTCTTCATTTCCGGGCTGACCGGGATAGATTTCGAATTCCGGCTGAAAACCCCGCCTCCCTTGGAAATCAGCTTGCTGTCGTAATCGGTCCAGGCGGATCGCGGAAGTCCGAACAGACGCATACGTTCCTTGTAGCTCTTCTCCGGATCCGGTGAAGGGTCGACAAAGATATGCACGTGGTTGAAAGCAGCGACCAGCTTGGTCTTCTCTGAGCACAACATGCCATTGCCGAAGACATCACCACCCATGTCGCCAATGCCGATGGCGGTGAACTCATCCAGCCCGGGGTTGATGCCCATTTCCCGGAAATGCCGCTCTACAGAGACCCAGGCACCCCGGGCCGTGATGCCCATTTTCTTGTGGTCGTAACCATTGCTTCCGCCGGAGGCGAAGGCATCGCCCATCCAGAAACCGTATTCCGAGGCCAGACCATTGGCGATGTCCGAGAAGGTTGCCGTACCCTTGTCAGCCGCCACAACCAGGTAATGGTCGTCGTCGTCATGACGGATCACCCGTTCCGGCGGCGCAATGCCGGCATCCACCAGATTGTCGGTGATATCCAGCAACCCCCGGATAAATGTCTTATAGGCTTCGATGCCCTCGGCCTGGAAAGCCTCCCTGTCCGACGGATCCGGCAGGCGCTTGGCCACAAAGCCACCTTTGGCGCCGACCGGCACGATAACCGCATTCTTGACCTGCTGGGCCTTGACCAGCCCCAGAATCTCGGTGCGGTAATCCTCAAACCGGTCTGACCAGCGCAAGCCGCCGCGGGCGACCTTGCCACCCCGCAGGTGTACGCCTTCGACGCGCGGCGAGTACACGAAAATCTCGAACATCGGCATCGGAAGGGGCATGTCCGGGATCCGGGCAGGATCGAACTTCACGCTGATGTAGGGCTTGGGGCCGCCAGCCTCGTCTGTTTGATAGTAGTTGGTACGCAGGGTCGCCTGCATGAGCTCCAGGTAGAGTCGAAGCACCCGGTCTTCACTCAGATTCTCAACGTCTTCGAGGCCGGCATTGAATTCGATCTCCAGCTTCTGCTGGGCTGCCTCACTCTTCCCGGGGCTCTGGTAACGCTCCGGATTGAAACGTATTTCGAAAAATTCCAGCAGCAGGCGGGTCAGTTCAACGTGGTTCACCAGCGTGTTGGAGATAAAGGTCTGACTGTTGGAAAAGCGTATCTGGCGCATATACCGGGCGTAGGTCCGCAACAGCGCGATTTCCCGCCAGCTCATGTAGGAAGAGAGCAGCATCCGGTTGAAGGCGTCGTTTTCCGCTTCTCCGTACCACACCCGGCGGAACAGCTCCTCAAAGATCGGACGGATACGATGAATATCGACAACAGTCCCCTGGTGAGCCTGGAGCGTGAAGTCGTGAATCCACACCGTTTTGTTGTGCCGGTCGATGACCTCGAAGGGGTGTTCGCCGATAACCCGGAAGCCGAGGTTGTCGAAGATCGGCATCACATCGGAAAGCGGCAACGGTTCGTCCGGGTAGAAAAGCTTGAAATGCAGCGTGCTCTCGTCTTCTTCCAGAGCCCGGTAGAAGCTCATGGCAAGGTCATGATTGTTCGCCGATGAAGCGATATGCTCCAGATCGATCGCCGCTCGCCTTGGCGAGAACATATCGGTGTAGCTGGCCGGAAAACCGCCCGCCCACAAGCGATAGAGCTCATTGCCCTGCTCTTCGCCCCAGGCCTCACTCAGGGCTTCAGACAACCCATCACGCCAGGACTGGGCAAGCTCGATAACCTTTTCCCGGATCTCCTCCGTGGGCAGTTGGCGGTTCTCGACCTGGGGTACCCGAATGGTGAACTGGACCCGCGCAAGGACCGACTCGGAAAAGTGGGTGACAAACTCGACGTCTTCCGCTCCCAACCGGTCAACCAGCACCTGCTCGACTTTCAGCCGTAGTTCGGTGTTGTAGATGTCCCTCGGAAAAAACGCCAGGCAGGTCACGAACTGGCCATAAACGTCTTCCCTCAGGAACAATTCGATCCGGCGACGCTCCTGGATGTACAGGATACTTTTGGCCACCTTGAGCAGCTCGTCCTGCTCGATCTGGAACAGTTCGTCCCGGGGATACACTGTCAGGATCTGCTCGAGTTCTTTACCGGCGTAGTCGTCACGCAGAAAACCGGACCGTTTCATCACGCTCTGAAATTTACGGCGCAGCAGGGGAATCTCGTCCGGCCGTTCGTTATAGACACGGGCGGTGTAAAGGCCCAGGAACCGCCGTTCACCGACCACCTCGCCTTTGCTGTTGAATTTCTTGACTGCGATGTAGTCCGGGTAGGCGGGCCGATGCACCCGCGAGCGCTGGGCCGATTTGGCGAAGATGAAAATATCATCGCTTCGGGTCATCTCGTGGCGCGTGCGCTGCGGCAGTTCGTTCAGGCGAACCCGGTCCGGGCGCTCGTTATTGACCCGGAGGATACCCAGTTCGGAATTCTCTACCCGACGCACCACCATGCCACTCTTGTCCTTGGCAAAGTCGTACTCATCGTAGCCAAGGAACGTAAAATGGTCCCGGGCGAGCCATTCCAGAAACGCCCTGGCCTCTTCTTTCTGCTCCTCGTTAATGCCCGCCGTGGTGTTGTCCAGCTCACCGAGAATCTCGTTCACTTTCTCGGTAACTACCGGGAAGTCGCTGACAGCGATCCGCACCTCATGAAGCACGTTCTGCAGGGTATCTTCCAGATCACGGAGATCCTCGGGATTACTGTGCCGATCAATCTCGAGGACAATGAACGCCTCGTAGTCCGAACCGGAGGCTTTCTTTTTAGACGTGTGCAGCTTCTCGAGTTTGCCATTCTGGTCGCGGTTCACCTGCAGGATCGAGTGCTGGATAGAATGGGTACCGATCTCCCGGTGGTTGATCGCAATGCGCAGGGAATCGATCAGAAACGGAATGTTCGGATGCAGGATAAAAACAACGGTGTGGGTCGATTGCCAACCGTCACTCTCCAGGTCGGGGTTGAAAACAGCAACCGGAGTTTCCTCGGCAGACCGCTTCTGCAGAAACTGCCAGGCGGCCAGAACGGCGCCGTAGGTATCCGCAAATCGTCGACTGACCAACTCTTCAAGGGGAATATGAGCATAATGCTGCTTGGCAAATTCGCTGATTTTCTTGGCTTCGGTTTTGGAAATCTTCTTAGCGAAAGCGTCAGCCAACTGTTCAAAGAATTGATCCTTGCTGGCCACTGTCAGCGCATTCATGGTCGACCTCAGTTAGTGTGAAATAAACGTAATCGGCGTATCGTCACATAAGCATAGTCAAACCCTTGATTTTTGCCGGCCAGACGCCAAAACTTCGGCAACTACCTACGCACGATACGGGTTTCTCCGGAAAATCCTCAGATACAGAGAGCAGTCATTTCCAATGTCGCTACAGCATACGTTCGGTGAGTTACGGGAACAGTTAGCCAAACGGATAATCGGGCAGGAAAAACTGGTGGATCGTCTGCTGATCGCGCTTCTTGCCGACGGCCACCTGCTTGTAGAAGGCGCCCCGGGGCTGGCAAAAACCACGGCGATCAAGGCGCTTGCCGACCATCTGGAAGGCGACTTTCACAGAATCCAGTTTACGCCAGACCTGCTGCCCTCAGACGTTATGGGCAGTGAAATCTACCGCCCGGAAACCGGGCAGTTCGAATTCCAGCGCGGCCCCATCTTCCACAACCTGGTGCTTGCGGATGAAATCAACCGTGCGCCTGCCAAGGTGCAGTCTGCCCTTCTCGAGGCCATGGGTGAACGCCAGATCAGCGTCGGGATGCGCACGTTTCCGCTGGACCGGCTGTTCCTGGTGATGGCCACCCAGAATCCCATTGAGCAGGAAGGTACCTACCCGCTGCCCGAAGCCCAGCTGGACCGCTTTCTGATGCACGTGGTTATCCACTACCCGTCGGCGGAAGCGGAGAAGGCCATCCTGCAACTGGCCCGTAACGATTATCGTCACGGCCTTCCGAAAACGGACCTTCGCCTGACGCCAGACCAGGTGTTTGATGCCCGCGCGGAAGTCGCGAACATCTACATGGCGGAACCCGTAGAGCAATATTTGTTGGCCCTGGTGCTGGCAACCCGCGACCCGGCGGCACTGGACCCGGAACTGGCCCGGTGGACAGCCTTCGGCGCCAGCCCCCGTGGCACCATCGCCCTGGACCGCTGCGCCCGGGCGTTGGCCTGGCTAGACGGCCGGGATTACGTAACACCCGACGATGTCCGAGCCATGGCCTTCGATGTGCTACGACACCGCATCCTCCTCACGTTCGAAGCAGAGGCCGAAGGCATGACCGCTGACACGGTTATCGAACGGCTGATCGAACGTGTTCCGGTGAGCGCCTGAAGCCATCGACGGAAGCAAGACACGGGAGCCGTCAGGCATGGGCAACACCGACGCAATAACGCACATCGGCCTACCGGATCTGATCCGCCTGCAGGCAGACGCACGGGCACTGAAACTGCCCTCTGCCCGCCCGGTTCGGACGCGTCAGGCCGGCTTGCAGCGCTCGCCGCAACGCGGCCGGGGCATGGCGTTTGCCGAGGTACGGTTGTACCAGCCCGGGGACGACATCCGTAGCATCGACTGGCGGGTAACGGCGCGGCGTCAGGAGCCCCATACCAAGCTTTATGAGGAGGAACGGGAACGGCCCGTTCTTCTTCTTTGCGATCTCGGCCCAAGCCTGTTTTTTGCCAGTACCGGCGCCTTCAAGCAGGTTCGTTGCGCACAGATCGCCTCCATTCTGGCCTGGCTGGCACTCTGGTCGGGCGATCAGGTAGGTGGCATTGTCTTTAACGACGAGGCCCTGAGAGTGCTTCGCCCGGCGCGGCGGAAGAAATCAGTGCTGCGACTGCTGGATACTCTCGATGAACTGCAAAGAAGGGATAATCGAGGGCCGGAACAAAACGAGCCGTCCGGCCAGAGCCGCCTGGACATGGCACTGACCGAGGCTCGCAGGGTGGCCCATACCGGTAGCCGGATTTTCGTGATCAGCGATTTCCTGGATATCTCAGAGGAGACGGGCACCCTGCTCGGCGCGCTCGCCCGCCATAACGGCGTTAGCGCCCTGAGGATCGTGGATCCATTGGAAAAAGAGTTGCCGAAAAGCGGACGCTTTGCGGTGGCCGGCCCGGACGGACCGGTGTGGTTCGATGCCGGAAACCTCCGGTTCCAGAAGGCCTGGCACGAGAAAGTCACCAACCATGAACACCGGCTGGCAGAGTGTTTCCGTACCTCCGGCGTTACCATGGCAGAAGTGTCCACGGCGAATGACCCCGCAGCGACCCTCAAATTGCTGCTGGGACCCGGAGGCCGCATAGGATGAACCCGCAGGATCCACTCAGCCAGCTTCGGGACATTCACCTGCCTGAAACAGGGGGCCTCTGGCCTCCGGCGCCAGGTTGGTGGGTATTGGCCATTTTGCTCATTGCTGTGCTTGCTGCCCTGGTCTGGCTGTTTATCCGGCGGAGACAAAGAAACCGGTGGTTCCGCTCCGCTCGGGCCGAACTAGCCAGACTGGAACGATCAGCAGCCACGACCCCCGCGTGGTTCACACAACTGAACACCCTGCTGAAGCAGGCCGCCCGCGAGCGCTACCCGGAACAGCACCCGGAAGCGCTGACCGGCGATGCCTGGGTGGAATTCCTGTTAAAGACCGCCCCGAAGGACCGGGTTGCGTCCAGACCGGTCGCCGAAGCGCTGGTTCACAGTGCCTGGCGACCTGAGGTTTCAACCAAGCCGGCCGACGCCCTGGCGTTCGCCCGTTTGTGGCTGGGAGGTCAGAAATGCTGAATCTCGCCTGGCCCTGGGCTCTGGTTCTGGTGCTCTTGCCCCTGATTCTCAAATGGCGCAAGCCCGGAGCGCAATCGGTCGACGCGCCCGTGTTGCCGGTTGGCCACTGGCTGTCGGACCTGCCCGGTGTCAGTCGTCGTGGCAATGCCGTACCGCTCTGGCAGCAACTGTTGCTGTTCCTGATGTGGACGCTTCTGGTGGTTGCTCTGGCACGGCCGCAGCATGTGGGCGAGCAGGTCCAGATGCCCGTTTCCGGCCGGGATCTCATGCTGGTCGTCGACATCTCCCCCAGCATGGATGAACAGGATATGGTCCTTCAGGGCCGGAGTATTAATCGATTGCAGGCGGTCAAGCGCGTGCTTGATGACTTTATCTCCCGCCGCCAGGGTGACCGGTTAGGTCTGATCCTGTTCGGCACCGAGCCCTACGTACAGGCGCCGCTCACCTTCGATCTGGAGACGGTCAGAACCCTGATGCGTGAGGCGGGCCTTGGCATGGCCGGGCGCGCCACGGCCATTGGCGACGCCGTGGGCCTGGCAACGAAACGCCTGAGAAACCGGCCCCAGGATCAGCGCGTTGTGGTCCTGCTGACTGATGGCGCCAATACTGCGGGCGAAATCACCCCAGACAAAGCTACCGAAATCGCCGCGGCCGCCAGCATTCGCCTGTACACCATTGGTATTGGCGCCGAGTCCATGGTCCAGCGTGGGCTGCTGGGTTCGCGCCGGGTCAACCCATCCAGGGATCTGGACGAAAACCTGCTAACCCGCATGGCCCAGCAGACCGGCGGGGAGTATTTCCGGGCGCGCAGCCTGCCCGAGCTGGAGCTTATCTACGAGAGCATTGATCGACTGGAACCGATCGAGCTTGAAGGCAAGTTCTATCGGCCGGTAACCGAGCTCTATGTCTGGCCTGCCGGGCTCGCGGTCATTCTGTGGCTGGCGCTGTTCCTCGTCCGCCACGGGCGGGAACTTGTTGCTGAAACCCGCCGGAGCAAGGAGGAGGAAACGCATGTGGGCTGACTTCCATTTCCTGCGCCCGCTCTGGCTGCTGTTAATCCTGCTGATACCGATACTGTATCTTGCATTCCGGCAACTCCGCATGGGCGACAGCGGATGGTCCCGGCTTATTCCGGCCCGCCTGCTCTCGCCCCTGATTCGTCACAACGGCAGCTCGGGCCAGTCGAACAAGTCACCTCTGGTTCCGGCCTCTTTGGCTCTGATCATTCTGTCCCTGGCCCTGGCCGGACCGGCCTGGCGGGAGGCACCGACACCGCTGAAACAACCCGGCGACAGCCTCGTGATCGCACTGGACCTTTCACTGTCCATGCTGGCAACGGACGTGGAACCTGATCGACTGACCCGGGCCAAACGGAAGATCCGGGATATTCTCGAACTTCGGGAAGGCAGCCTGACCGGCCTGCTCGTCTTTTCCGGCGATGCCCACGTGGTGACACCGCTGACCGATGATGGCCGTACGATTGAGGGCATGCTCAACGTGCTGGACCCGGTGATCATGCCGGCGACAGGCAACCGGGCCGATCTCGCCGTTGCCCGCGCAAAGGCATTGCTGGAACAAGGCGCACCGGGCGAAGGTCGCATCCTGTTAATCACGGACAGCATCAATGACGACTACGAAGGTACCATTCGGGACACGCTTTCCGGCACCGGATACGCGCTCAATACCCTGGTCGTCGGCACCGAGAACGGAGGCCCCATTCCCCTCGCCCGGCGCGGTTTCATAAGGGAGAACGGCGACATTGTCATCAGTCGTGCTGAACCCGAAGCGCTGGCGGCACTCGCCCGCAGCAGCGGCGGCCAGAGCCATGAGCTGACCCTGGACGACACCGATATTGAAGCGCTCGACCTGAGCCCGCGGGACAGTGACGACTGGCAGGATTCCGAGGACGGCCTGACGGTCAATCGCTGGCAGGATGACGGTTACTGGTTGCTCTGGCTCGCGCTGCCGCTGGTTTTGGTGGGGTGGCGCCGGGGGGCTCTCAGTGCGCTTGCTTTGATCCTGCTGCCGGTCTGGCCGCAGCCGGCAGCCGCCATAAGCTGGGAAGAACTCTGGCAGAGGGAAGATCAGCGAGCTCCCGCCTTGATTCAGGACAACCCGGAATCAGCCGCCCGCCAGCTTGAAGACCCGGAATGGCGGGGCTCTGCGCTCTATCGTTCCGGCAAGTTCGACAGCGCCGCCGAAGCGTTTGCGCGCAATCAGGGTCCCCGTGCCAGTTACAACCGGGGCAATGCCCTGGCCCGTGCCGGAAAACTGGAAGAGGCCCTGGCTGCCTATGATGCGGCGCTGAACGCAGCGCCCGACATGGAAGACGCCCTTCACAACCGGAGAATTGTCGAGGAACTTCTGAATCAAAAACAGCAGAACCAGAACGGCAATCAGGATAACAACCAACAGGATTCCCGGGACTCCCAGGGCGACGGCAGTAATCAGCAACAAAACCGTCAGGACCAGAACGGAAACAGTGAAAGCGAGAATCCCGGCAGTCAGGGGAACAGTCAGCAGCAGAACCCGGAAAACAACGAGTCTTCTTCCGACACGGAGAATCAGCAAGGCGGCCAGACGGCTGAACAGAATCAACAGCAGGCGGGCGAGCGCGGAGATCCCGAGCAGGCTTCCGGGGAGCAGGAAACCCCGTCCGGCCAGTCCCCGGCACCCGCCCCTATCTCTGAAACGCCGCTGACCCAGAGCCAGGAGCAGTGGCTCAGGCGCGTCCCTGACAATCCGGGCGGATTATTACAGCGCAAATTTCTGCAGCAGTATCAACAACGCCAGACTCCATCCGATGAGGGCGATACACCATGGTAAAACGGCTGATGATTCCCGCCGTCTGTCTGTTTCTTCTGACGGCACTCTGGCTGCCGGCCCAGGCACAACCCCATACACAGGCCCGGCAACTGACAGTCGAGCCGGACCGGACCCGCCTCTATGAGGGTGAGGTTCTGACCCTGACCGTAAAAGGCAGCATGGAGATAGACATCAATCTTGGCAACCTGTTCGACTTCGACATGTCGAGCCTGCCCAAGCCTGATATCGAGAAAGTGGAACCCGATTTTGAGATCCTGGCCCAGAACCAGCAGTACAGTATCCGCACCGTAAACAGTCAGATGGTGGGTGAAATCACCTGGACCTACCAGCTGGCACCGAAAACCACCGGCGAACTGACCATTCCTGCACTCACCTTCAAGGATGCTGTTTCGGAGCCGGTTACCGTGGAAGTCGTCGACGGCTCGCCGCCAGACCAGGCCGCGCCTGGACGGGACAGCTTTATCGAGCTGTCCGCCGACAAGGATGAAGTCTATGTGCAGGAGCAACTGATCCTGACAGTGCGGCTTTTCTTCAGGGGCAACCTCATTCGCGGCGAGCTGTCTGAGCCGACCCATCCCCATGTGATTATCGAATCCCTGGGCAGGCAGCAGGAATTTTCACGCTATCGCGACGGTGTGCGATACCGCGTGGTGGAGCGGCGCTACGCGATCTTCCCCCAACAACCGGGAACCTTGAAGCTGCCCCCCGTACGCTTCGAGGGACAGGCCAGAGATGCCTCTGGCAGCCTCCGTTTCCTGAGGGACAGTGAGGAGCTTTTTGAGGTGCCGGTCAAGGATGTCCCGGCCCAGTTCAGTGGCGATACCTGGCTGCCGGCAACAGGCTTGTCGCTTGAGGAGTCCGGGCTTCCTCCGTCACTGGAAGTCGCGACCGGCGAAAACATTACCCGAGAGATCAGGCTGACGGCGGCGGGCTTGCCCGGGGAGGCACTGCCACCCTTACCCGATACGGTCCCGGACGGACTGAGAAGTTACCCGGAAGAGCCAGAGAGGCAGACCGAAACAACGCCGGCAGGCCTGACCTCTTCGCTGAAGCAATCCGTGGCTCTGGTACCGGTTGAGGCGGGACAGATGACGTTGCCAGCCATTCGCATTTACTGGTGGGATACCGAAGCGGATCGGGAACGCGTTGCCGTCATCCCGGAAAAAACCCTGACGGTGACGGACCCGAATACCGTCGCCGCCGAACCGCCGCAACCCGCGAATGGAGAACCGGCCCCTGAACCGGACACGATTAGCCCGGAATCATCGACTGACCGGACAGCACCGGAGGCCGGGCCGTGGCAGTGGCTCACCCTGGCGTTCGGCATACTCTGGGCCGGAACCTTGATGGCATGGTGGTGGTCGCGCAAAGGCGCCAAGAACGCCCCCGCCTTTACTCAGCACAATGACGATGAAGATGTCGCCTTCGAGCACCTGATCACGGCCGTGAGAAGC
>NZ_DDOI01000064.1:44580-70633 GCF_002341575.1 Marinobacter sp. UBA2498
CGTGAGAAGCGGTTCAGCCCAGACACCGGAGCTGCTGGTAGCATGGGCCAATCGGCACAGACCCGGCGAACACTTCCGTTCCGCGTCTGACGTTGTGCACCACTTCCAGGACGAGACCATGGCAACAGAGCTCGGCAAGCTCCAGGCCCGGTTCTTTGCGCCAGACCATGGCAACGAAGACTGGGATGGACGGCCACTGGCCCGGACTCTTGAGGCCATTCGGAAGCGAAAACAGACGCGGGCAAACGCCGATCTGCCTCCGCTTTATCCCGAGGGTCTCTCCTGAGGATCAGTCAATCAGTTGCTGATCGATCACAACCGCTACCGGCGCTTCCTGGCTCTCGTTAACGGCTACAGGAACGTCGGTGCTGCCCTGCCAGTCTCCTGCCTGGGCGGCCACATTGCCGGAACGACTGAGACGGGCGGTTACAACCACCTCGTCAACACTGGAAATGGTAGCCTGCGGTGACATGGCGTACCGGTCGTCCAGCCGGATCTCCACCGGCAACTGATCTGCCGTCAGCCGGGCTACTGCCAGAGGCGGGCCCTGCTGGACATTGGGCTGGCGAGCAAACAGGAACAGAGTGGTATCTGCAGGCACCTGATTCTGGAAATCCTCGGAAAGCGTTACCCGAACGGTAACCCCAGCACCAGAGGTTTCGGCTGCAGCCACCTGTGCCGGTGGTTCCTCGCCGAGACGCGTGTAGGCTTCACGAATACCTTCCCGAATGGAGCCAATCTGGGGGTGGTCGGGTGCTACGGTTTCGATTCGCTCCCAGTACTCGATGGCTTCCCGATAGTTCTGCTGGCTGAAGGCGTTGATCCCCAGCAAACCGAGGGCATTCACTTCATCCGGGTTCAGCTCACGGGCCTGCTCAATGGCCGCCGTAACCTCTTTCGTCATGGCGCCCTGGCTCCCGAAGAACAACGCCTGGGCAGACAGACCATAAGCAACGGCTCGCGCCCGACTATCGTCATTAACACTGCCGGCCAGTTGCCGGAACGCCCAGGCTGCATCGTCGAAGCGTTCCAGACGCATGTAGGTGCGTCCCAGCATTGCCCAGCCGTCCGGATTATCCGGGCTGGCTTCCAGCCGTTCCCGGAGCTGCCCTGAGAGCTCGGTCATCTGGGCCTGCCTCGATCCTTCGGTGGTTCCCATTTGCTGCATGGTAATGAACTGTTCAACCCGGTCCATCGCGCCCCAGCGCTCATACAGATAAACCGTGGCAGCCGGGATCAGTAGAATCGAGACCAGGGCCACTGCCATGGCACTCCTGCCGCCACTGATCACGGGCCTCACCTGGTCCTGCTCCGGAACGTCATCGAGCATGCTTCCCGCAAGCTCCTCCTTGAGTTGCCGGTAATTTTCGTCGTCCAGAATACCGGCCTCGTATTCATTGTCGAGCTCCTTCATCCTGGAGCGATAGGCCATCAGATTCTGGTTTTTCAGGTCCGTCTGCTTCCTCGTGCCGAGCCGATGGAAAAAGACGGGGTACAAGACAAACAACAGGGCAAGAACAATCAGTACCGTTGCGGCAATCCAGAAAGTGTCAGTCATGGAATTTCAGTCACAGGTTCAGAATTAAGAATGAGGTTGCGGCCAGGACATGCCAGAAAGTGCCGGCTTCAGGAAGATCTGTCCTGCTCTGCCAGCATTTTGTCGACACGGGCTTTCTCTTCAGTGCTCAACGCCGGGCCTGACGGCCCCGCTCGCCGGGAACGAATCACCACACCGGCAACCACCAGAAACCCGCCGAACACCGCAATCGCAGGTGTCGCCCAGAGCAGGAATGTCCGGCTGTCCAGCTCGGGTTTGTAGCGAACAAACTCACCAAATCTGCCAACGAGAGATTCAACGATTTCCTCGTTGCTGGCGCCGTCTTTCATCATCCGGTAGACCGCATCGCGCATATCCTTGGAGATAGGCGCGTTGGAATCGGCGATGTTCTGGTTCTGGCATTTCGGGCAGCGTAATTCCGCGATCAGGTTTTGGTAACGCTGCTCCTGAGCCCGATCCGAAAAATCGTATACGTCGGCCACCTCGGCTGCAGCGGCACCGGAAAGCAGAAGCACCAACATCAAATAAACGATCCGGACCATCAGCCATTCCCCTGAGCGTCATTGAACACAGGCAGCAGCGTTTGTTCCCAGACCTCCTTATTGACCACACCCACATGGCGATAGCGAACCACGCCTTCGGCATCAATCACGAAGGTTTCCGGCGCGCCGTATACCCCCAGATCAAACCCGAGTGTGCCCCGGGGGTCATAGATGATTTTCCGGTAAGGGTCGCCCAAACGGTCAAGCCACAACAGCGCATCCTCGCGGTTGTCCTTGTAGTTGAGACCAATGATGTTGACGCCTTTCTCTTCGGCCAGCCACATCAGGTCGTCGTGCTCGTCCTTGCAGGCGGGGCACCAAGTGCCCCAGACATTCAGCAGAGTGACCTGGCCACGAAACAGGCTCTGATCGAGCACGACATCAGCGTTGTGCAAATCTTTCAGACTGAACTCTGGCACCGGTTTGCCAACCAGAGCCGATTCCAGTTTGGTCGGATCCTTGCCGATACCCGCGAACAGCACGACACCAACAACAAGGGCAATCAGCAGTGGCAGAAAGAGCAGGAACCGCTTCATGAGGTAACTCCAGCGGACGTCGCAGAACCTGGCTCAGGCGCGACAGTATCGGTCTGCACCTTCGTGTCAGCTCCCTCCCGGATGCGGTAGCGGCGATCAGCGATAGCCAGGAAGCCGCCGGCTGCCATAAACAGCGAGCCCAGCCAGAGCCAGCGAACAAGCGGCTTGTATTGCAGCCGGATGGCCCAAGCCTCGTCGGTGATGCGCTCACCAATGGCCACGAAGATGTCCCGGAACAGACCGGCGTCGATATCGGCCTCGGTCATGACGCTCATCCCCACGGAGTATTGGCGCTTCTCGGGATGAAGCACGGAAACACGCTCGCCATCCAACATGACATCGAAGGTGCCATATTGAGCCGTAAAGTTAGCGCCCTGGCGCGCGCCGATATCCCTGAATACAAAATGATAATCGCCGACGGTCGCGACATCGCCCGGCACCATGCGAACATCACGCTCAATGCCGTAGTTGGAAACCACCGTAGCCCCCGCCATGGTAATGGCCAGGCCCAGATGCCCGAGCACCATGCCGTAATAGCTGCGGGACTGCCGCTTGAGGCCGTGCAGACGGCCTTTTCGGGACGATGATTTTTCCCAGAGATCCCAGAAAGTAGCAACGGTTACCCACATGGCAGAAAACACGCCGAGGAAAGCCCAGGGCTTGAATCCACCATAGCCGATCAGGACCGCCGTGGTGGCAACGATGCTGATTGCCAAGGGCCACAGCAGTTTGCGCGCCAGCCAGCCACCATCGGTTTTCTTCCAGCGGGAGAAGATACCAGCGCCCAGCAACAGGCCCGTTGCGACGGCCAGTGGGCTGAACGTCAGATTGAAGAACGGTTCACCGATCGACAGTTTGCCCAGTTCCAGATAATCAAGAACCAGCGGATACAGTGTGCCGACCGCCACCAGAATCGTGGCGGAAACCAACAGTACGTTGTTAAGAAGCAGGAAAACCTCTCGGGAAAACGAGCCGTAGCGCGACCGGACGTGAACCACCGGCGCCCGGAACGCATAGAGCGCCAGGCTTGCGATCACCGTTACTGCCAGCAGGCCCAGCAGGAAGGTGCCCCGCTCCGGGTCCGCCGCAAAAGAATGCACAGAGGTGAGCACGCCGGAACGGACCAGGAAAGCGCCCAGCAGACTTAGTGAAAAGGTGACAATGGCAAGCAGTACGGTCCAGCTCTTGAACACGCCGCGCTTCTCGGTAACGGCCAGCGAGTGCATGAGTGCAGTCCCCGACAACCAGGGCAGCAACGATGCATTTTCGACCGGATCCCAGAACCACCAGCCGCCCCAGCCCAGCTCGTAGTAGGCCCACCAGCTCCCGAGGGCGATACCCAGAGAGAGAAAGGCCCAGGCAACCGTGGTCCAGGGGCGCGACCAACGGGCCCAGGCGGCATCGAGGCGGCCATTGATCAGCGCAGCAATGGCAAAAGCGAAAGCAACGGCAAAGCCGACATAGCCCATGTAGAGCATCGGCGGATGCACGATCAGCCCGAAATCCTGGAGCAAGGGGTTCAGATCTGCGCCATCGGCGGGCACATTGGGCAACAAACGGTCGAACGGATTGGAGGTAATCACGATAAACAGTAGGAAGCCGACGCAGACCATGCCCAGCACCGAGAGCACCTGGGAGATCATCACCGCCGGCAGGCGACGGCTGAAAATAGCGACCGCCAACGTCCAGCCCGCCAGCATCAGTATCCAGAGTAGCAGCGAGCCCTCGTGACCGCCCCAAACAGCGCTGAACTTGTAATACCAGGGCAACAGGCTGTTACTGTTATTGGCCACATAGGCCACCGAAAAGTCGTCAGTCACGAAGGCATGGGTCAAGACGGCAAAAGCAAGCCCCACGAAGACAAACACGCCGGACGCCAGCGGCCTGGCGAACGCCTGAAGATTGTTTCTGCCGGTCAAAGAACCGGCCAAAGGGACTACGGATAGAAGCACTGCCAACAACAGTGCGAGAATCAGTGCAAGCTGTCCGAGTTCGGGATACATTAAAGGCCTCCAGAAACCAGGCTGTTAGATAAATCGGTTAGTAGGACACGGTTTCCGCACTGCCACTGGCTGCATGCCGACCCTTCGAGGCCTTCTCCAGCGCATCCGCGACTTCCGGCGGCATATAGTTTTCATCGTGCTTGGCCAGCACTTGATCGGCCACAAAGCGGCCACTTTCATTCAGCCTGCCCATGGCAACCACACCCTGCCCCTCGGCAAACAGATCCGGAAGGATACCGGTGTACTGAACCGGCACAGACGCGTTGAAGTCGGTCACCTTGAACTCAACCATCAGGCTGTCCGGATCACGCAGAACCGAGCCCTCCTCGACCATACCACCGGCCCGGATTCTGACATCCACCGGCGCTTCGCCGGCGGAAATCTGGGTGGGGTCGTAGAACAGATTGATGTTCTGTCGCAGCGCATAGGTGGTCAGACCCACAGCGATGGCCAGCCCCACCAGCAGGAACATGACAATAGTCAGTCGCTTTTTTCGGATTGGATGCATCAGCTATCTGCCTTTCAGTCTTGGGAAACCTTGACGCGGGTGAAGGATGCTGCCGAAGCCGGGGCAGCCTGCTGGTCCTTCCGCCCGGCCTGGAACTCGTACCCTCGACGGCAGGCCTCAATGGCCGCTTTGCGACGGCGCAGGGACCAGACCATCAGGCCAATCATCAGCAGGAAAAACGCAGCGTAACAGGACCACACATAGGGCCCGTGGCCTTCCATCACCATAAATGCCGAAAAGGAATCAAACGCCATACTTCAGACCCTCCCGGCCAACACGTAATCTTTAACCCAGCGCGTTCTCTGTTCGCGTAACAGAATCTCTGTCTGCATACGCAGACAGGCGAGCCAGCCAAACAGCAGATAAAGCCCCAACACGGACAGGAGCAACGGCACCCACATTTCCGCCGGCATGGACGGCTTCTCCGTCAGTTTGAACGTCGACGGCTGATGTAGCGTATTCCACCATTCAACGGAGTACTGGATAATCGGTATATTTACCACCCCGACCAGCACAAGCACGGCTACCGCCCGTGCCGCAGATTTTTCATCATTGATCGCCCTGTCCAGGGCAATTACGCCACCATACAGGAACAGCAGGATCAGCATTGATGTCAGGCGGGCATCCCATACCCACCAGGTTCCCCAGGTAGGCTTACCCCAGACAGCGCCGGTAAACAGGGAAAGAAAGGTAAGTACCAGGCCCACCGGCGCAACCGACTTTACAAACACGTCGGCCAGTTTCATGCGCCAGACGAGAGTGACAACACCTGCCACAGCCATCATTACGTACACCGATTGGGCGAGAAAGGCCGTGGGCACGTGAATAAAAATAATGCGGTAGCTATTACCCTGGAGGTAATCCTTGGGCGCAAAGGCCAGCCCCCATACAATGCCTGCCATCAACAGCAGGATACCGCCCGCCAGGAGCCAGGGCATCAGCCGGGCCGCAATCCCGAAGAACCATTTGGGAGAACCCAGCTTGTGAAAAAATTGCCACATCAGATGGTTACCGTCCTACCGTTACCTTGTTTTACCCGTTGAACAGGCTGATACGCAGCGCCGCTGCCGATGCAAAGGGTGCCAGGGTCAGTGCCAGCACCAGAAACGCGCCCATCAGGGCCAGATAGGCTCCCGCGGGAGCGCCCTCTGCGGCCGAAGCCACCGTACCTGTTCCGAAAATCAGGACGGGAATGTACAGCGGAATGATCAACAGGGACAAGAGCACCCCTGCCGACCGTAATCCAAGCGTCAGCGCCGCGCCGATTGACCCGATCAGACTCAGCACCGGTGTACCGATCAGCAGCGTTAGACACAAAACTCCGATGGAGTTCCCGTCAAGATGGACCATTACGCCCAAAACCGGCGTTAGTACCACCAGCGGCAAGCCTGTTAACACCCAGTGCGCCGCTGTTTTCGCCAGTACCAGCAGAAACAGGGGCTGGGGCTGAAGCACAAGTTGCTCGAGCGTGCCGTCGTCAAAATCATGGCGAAACAGGTGGTCCAGCGACAACAACACCGATAGCAACGCCGCTACCCACAGGATACCGGCCCCGGCCTCCCGCAGAAATGACACTTCCGGGCTAACCCCCAGGGGAAAAAGGGTTACGACCATGACAAAAAACAACAGCGGATTGAGCAGATCCTGGCGCTGCCGGAAGGCCACCTTCATATCCCGGGCAAACACGGTCTGCATTGCCGCCAGCGCACCGACGGTGTCTTGCCGCAAAGTCAGTGCCGGCCTGCAATCAGCATTCATCGGTCGACCCTCCGCCCAACACAATGCGTTGCATACCGGGCAATCTGAGATCGTGATGGGTCGTCACTACCACCGCACCTCCCTCGGCAGCCCGTTGTTGAAGCAGCTGTTCAATGGCGCTGACACCGCTGGCATCAATGGCGGTAAAAACTTCATCCAGCAGCCAGAGCGGCTCGTCGGCAATCAACAGGCGCGCCAGGGCAACCCGTCTTTGCTGCCCCGCCGAAAGATTGCGACAGGGCACATCCTGGAACCCGGTCAATCCGGTGCCATCAAGCGCCTGACGCAGAACGGGATCTGGCAGCGGCCGCCGCCCGGCCGTCAGTGCCCGGAGATTCTCCATCGGTGTCAGCAACGGCTTTATGCCAGGCCGGTGGCCAAGATACAGGGTATTGCGGAGGAATTCTTCCCGCTGGGCAGACCTGGACTTGCCGCACCAGAGCAGATTGCCGGACCAGGCGTCGTTCAGGCCGGCCAGCATTCGCAGCAGCGTGGTCTTGCCGGAGCCGTTCGGCCCCTCGACACGGGCGACCGTACCGGGCAGTATGGAGAACGACAGGTCACGGAACAGGATCCGTTCATCCCGCTCGCACTGCAGATCGACAGCCTGTAATAACGGCTCAGACATCAGGACCCCGTAACCAGGACGATGCGCGTGAAGACGGCATCGGGTGCATTCGTGACAGCGGCGACCATGAACATTGTTCGCGCATGACCTGCCGGCGCGGCGTATTATAACAAAAGCGCCGGCGGATTACTCTTGTCCAACATCAAATCAGTGACGATGAAACTACCCAACGGACAACAGCCCCCGACACCTCCAGCCCAGCCTGCAACACAGACGTCCCGGCCTTCAGTCTCAACCGAAGCGGCCCGGGAGCCCGCGGCCGCATCAGCGCGGCAACTGCTCGATCAGCTGCAGCTGACGAACCGGGAAACCACCCTGGCCCGGGTGGCCGAGATCATCAACCGTCAGGGCGGTAACAGCGCGGACCTGTTACTGGACATTCGCGGCAAGTCTCTTCTGGTTCAGGCGGCCGTCGGCAAGACTGAACTGGCAACCGGTGACTGGGTAAAAGTGATGCGGGCCGGCAATGAGCTGCAGCTGATGGGCAAACTGGCACCCGCACCCGAAGCCGGTATCGCCCGAGCGCTGGCCCAGCGACTGCCCTGGCAGCAAACCCTGGATGGTGGACTGGCAAGGCTGCTGGGCACTCTCACACAAGGCCTCCGGCAAGACCCGCTACCGGGCCAACTGCCCTCATCGCGAGGCCCCCAACCTCTGCCGGAGGCCGCCAGACAGGCTATTGAACAAATGATGGCGAGGCTGCCTTCGGGGAACAGTCTGACTCCCGGTTCTGGCAGCCAGGACACGACATCGCAACAGGTCCGGCAATGGCTTTCAGAAAGTGGCCTGTTCGCCGAGTCGCGACTGGCCCAGGCACCCTCTGCCCAGTTGCCCGATCTCAAGCTGGCGCTGGGTAGAGTGATCACCGCCTTGCTTGCCCAACAGGGCAGTACACCAGAACACTTCAACCGGCTGACACCTATCTCGACGCCGGAGCTGATGCAGGCGCCGCTGCAATTTCCCCAACCGCTGGCCACACCCCAGGCCCCCGGCAGTGGCGAAGCGCCCAGCGTCGGGCAGATGCTCCGCCTGCTGGCCGGAATGCTCAACCGGATCACCGTCAACCAGTTGCACAGCCAGGTACTTACTGCCCGCGGTGGCGGCGATGCAGCAGGGCCCGCACCTGCCTCTACCCTCGTACTCGATCTGCCATGGCTGACGCCACAGAATGAACCGAGGCTGGCGCAGGTCCGGATCGAACAATATCCCGAAGACCGGGAATCGGAAACCCGATCCGCGAAAACCACCACAGCCGAGTGGCGGCTTTCACTGACCATGGACCTGGATGAGGCTGGCTCCCTGCATTTCGATGTTGCCCTTCGCCAACAGGCAGTGAGCGCCCGGGTCTGGGCAGAAAAACAGACAACCCTGCGTCAGGTGAACCAGGAGCTTCCCGCGTTGCGACAGAGCCTAACCGATCTGGGCCTGGAAGTGACAGACCTGGATTGCCGCCGCGGCACGCCGCAAAGCAGCGTCACCCGACTCGAACACAGACTGGTGGATACACGGGCATGACATCAGAAACAGAACAGCAAAGCAGGGCCGCCGTTGCGCTCAAGTACGACGGTGAGAAAGCGCCCACCATCAGCGCCACTGGCACCCACGAGCTGGCGGAGGAGATCATCCGAATCGCCCGGGAGCACAACGTTCCCCTTTACGAAAATGCGGAGCTGGCCAGCATTCTGGCCCGCCTGTCACTGAACGAAGAGATTCCCGAATCGCTCTACCGGGTAATTGCGGAGATCCTGGCGTTTGCCTTCCACATTCGCGGGCTCACCCCAGAAGATCGCAAACCCGGCGCACCGGATGATTCAGTGAATCAGTGAGCGCAGCGCCCAGGCCTGCTGCCAGTTGTCGCCACGCCTTGGCGCCACCGTGGTTTCAAAGTAATGACGCAGCCGGCGCCGATCCTCCGGCTGGTCCTTCAGGGCCGAGCCGATGATGTGGTGCATCAGCTGCTCAACCGTGATGCTTCCGCCACCGTAATACCAGGCGTTGAGGCTGGCCGCGTGAGCGACCGACACGGCTTCCGCGGTGGAAAGAGCCGAACCGGCGAGGCGATCGGTGCTGCGTCCGTCCAGGGTCTGGCCATTGCGCAGCTCGTGGAACATGGTCACCAGAATCTCGACCACCGATTCTTCCAGCGCCACCTCGATGCCAGCCCGACTGTTGGCCCTGCGGACCTCCCGGAGCACAACATCCATCTCGTCGGCCAGATGACGGATAGGCCGGATTTCCTCGAAGTCCATTCGCCGCTTCAGGGCAGCGCTCATCCGGTGCACACCCTCGTCGATACTGTTGGACGTGGCGATAACGTTAAAACCTTCCCGCGCGAGCACCACACCGTCCTCGCCCGCCAGCTCGGGAATCACCACCACCCTGTCGGACAGCACAGAGAGCAGCGCATCCTGCAGCGCCTGTGGGCAGCGGGCGATCTCTTCAAACCGGACCATTTGCCCTTCCATCATGCCCCGCAGCAAGGGGCTGGGTACCAACGCCTTCAGGCAGGGGCCCTCGGTATGCAGTACCGCTTCGTTCCAGCTATACAGCAGTTGCCCGACGCTGCTCACCGCCCCACCCTGCAAGGTTAACGTGGAGCTTCCCGAAATGGCGGCGGCCAGCAACTCCGACAACCAGGATTTGGCGGTACCCGGCTCGCCGACCAGAAGGCAGCCGCGGCTGGTGCACAGGGAAATGATGATCCGGACCACCATGGCCCGGTCGGCAACGAACTTCCGCTCAATGCCGAGTTTCTCATCCCCCATGACGAACTTTTCCACCGCCCGCGGCGACATCTGCCAGCCTGGTGGCACCGGGCCATGATCCATACTCCTGAGCTTGTCCAGCTCCGCGGCGTAGACTACCTCCACGGGCTCCCGCTGGGCCGCCTTGTTAACAGATTGCTTGTTGCTCATTCCTGACTCCTGCGGCCGCCCCGAACTTCCGGTGCCATGCGCTCCCTCGGGAGAATCCGCGGCAGTTCGGAAAGCGGAATAGTGCCTTCAATCACATGGTCCAGGGCGCTGTCCCGCATGGTCACCAGGCCGGCATCAAGAGCTCGCCAGCGCAGCTCCCCGATGGGCGGTTGGCTGGAAATGGCGTTCCGGATGTCCGAATCGACTTCCATGTACTCGACAATTGCCACTCGACCCTGGGTGCCGCGGCCGTTGCATTTGTCACAACCGGCGCCCTGAAAACACCGGAAATCCGCGGGCGGGCCGTCGGGAAACACCTCGGACAGAATCACCGGGTCCGGCTCTGCAGGCTGGCAACAATGCTTGCAGATGCGCTTGGCCAGCCGCTGGGCGATGACAGCCAGCAGCTCACCGGCAATGGAATTCGGGTGGATACCCAGATCATACAAGCGCTGCAGTGAATCCACCGCGTCGTTGCAGTGCAGCGTGGACAGAACCACGTGGCCGGTCTGGGAGGCCCGTATCGCCTCCAGAGCGGTTTCCTGGTCACGGATCTCGCCCACCAGAATGACATCCGGATCTTCCCGGACAAACGCCCTCATGGCATCGGCGAAACCAAAGCCAATTTCTGATCTGACCCGGGTTTGTTGAATGTTGTCGATGGAGTACTCGATGGGGTCTTCCACCGTGATAACTTTCCGGCGGCCGTCATCGGCAAGGGTCTGCAGCCCCGCATACAGCGTGGTGGACTTGCCTGACCCGGTCGGACCGACCACCAGCACCAGTCCCGCCGGGTTATCCAGCAAGCGCTGATAACGGGCACCGATCATGGATGACATGCCAAGTTCGGCAATGGTCATGGCGCGGCCGGTCTGCGGCAGCAGACGTATAACGGCATGTTCGCCATGGAGCGAAGGCTGGGTCTGTATCCGCAGATCGTAGGCCATATCGCCGAGCTGCAGCCGGGACCGCCCACCCTGGGGCAGCCGGTGCTCGGCGATGTTCAGCTCTGCCCGCAGCTTGATGACGTTAATCACCCCTTTCATCTCCCGGGCCGACAGCTGGTACTGGGGCAGATCATGGAGATCGCCATCCACCCGAAGGCGAATGCGAATCCGGTCACCGTACTGTTCTATATGGATGTCGCTGGCTTTTTCACTTACAGCGTCCATCAGAATGGCTTCGTAGACAGACACCAGATAGGGGCTGACGTGCTTGTTTTTCGGATCCTTGCCCAGAAGCTGATCCTTGCTGCCAGTCGGGTCCGCCGCCTGGTTCGGGGTTGGTTCCTGATCCGCTGCAAAGCGGCGCCCTTTGGCAGTCAGATCAAGAGCTGACCAGAGCCGACGAAAGTCCGTCGGTGTAACCAGCAGGCAGTCAACCACCTGGTTAGGACTCAACCGCTCGAGCTGATCAGTGCGCGCATCGGGATCGTCGGTCACAACCGTGATCCGACCATCTTCCTCGGCGATGGGTATCAGTCGTGAGAGATCCAGAAACGTTCGGGAAAATCGCCGGATGGAGATCCGGCAGAAGCTCGTCCGCATCGGTGAAGGTCATGCCCCGCTGACGGGCAAGAGAACGGTAGAGATCAATCTCTTCAAGATTCAGTTTCCGGCGGAGCACGTCCAGCAGCCGGCAATTCTGCTTCGCTGCCTCCGCCTTTGCCTCGGCCAGGACCGCTTCGTCCACGACACCCTGATCAATGAGGATCTGCTCGACGTTACGGTTGAAGTCGACCCAGCCCAGGGTGCGCACACGCTTGAGCTTGGCACCCTGTTTTTCGAACATGGCCAGGCTCGGGACGGGTCCCGCTCGCCCTTCAAGACACACCAGGCGCCCCCCCTCACGAACCAGGTGCGCCAGGGCAGTCTGGTCCCTGACAAACGAGGTACACAAAACGAGATCACAGAGTGGATCAGGCTCGGGCGCCTCTTCCGCACGGGCAACAACGACATCCACATTGTGCATACCCAGACGGACAAACCGCTCTCTGGCAGCCTCGGCGACAACGGCATTCCGCTCCACGTACAGGACCCGATGGGCGAGCCCGGACAGCACAGCGGCAAAATAGCCTGAGCCACCGCCCACGTGCATCACCATCTGATCCGGTTCTATTTCCGGGAGCAGGGAGAGAATGTGGCTGACAGTTTCTTCGCGGGGAATGGAGTGGCCGGTTATCGAGGCAACCAGGTCAGAACCGGAAACAAAATCATGGCGGGATACAGATCGAAGGGCCTCAAGGGCCCTCGGATAGACTCTCTTCATTCAACAACGTCCGTAACGGCTTGGTATCAGGCCGCCTGACGTTTTCTGAGTGCTGACACCAGCTCGGCCTCGGGACGGGAAATTCCGCACGTGTTCATAAGATCGTCGATATCGGCGCCGAGATCAACCAGTCGAGAGGCTTCATCGTAAGAGATTCGCAGCGGATCGTTCTGGCGCATTTCGTCGAGCGTGGTCCTCAGCTCGTGCAACTGACGCTCACAGCTAACCAACCGCTGCCCTACCCCCATGCTGCCACTGGTGGTGGCATGCAGTTCCCGGCCAAGGGTATCACAGCGCTCTTTCAGCGTTGCTCGGAGGCTACGTACCTGGCGCCCGAGAACCAGGCCCTGAACGAAAACCAGAGACAGGGCCGCAACAGTCAGCGCCCAGGGAAGGTATGAAGGAATTTCTGCAAACATGACGGATGTCTCCCGTTAATTGCCACGGAAGGCATCCATCGTGAGGCCTGTAGCGGGTTGCCCCGGATCACAGTGCCGCGATTTCAGCCCACTCGTGGTCTGACAGCATCTTGTCGAACTCAACCAGAATGATCAGTTCGCCATCCTTGTTGCACACGCCCTGGATAAATTTGGCACTTTCCTCGTTACCCACGTTCGGTGCAGTTTCAATTTCGCTGGCTTTCAGGTACACCACCTCGGCGACAGAATCCACCAGAATGCCCATAACCTGGTTGGCAGATTCCATAACCACAATCCGGGTGGCATCGGTTACTTCGGCATCGGCCAGGCCAAAGCGCCGGCGGGTGTCGATAACGGTAACCACGTTACCCCGAAGGTTGATGATGCCGAGCACATAATCCGGGGCCCCCGGAACCGGAGCAATCTCCGTGTATCTCAGCACTTCCTGAATCTGCATGACGTTCAGACCGTAGGTCTCATCATCCAGCCGGAAGGTAACGTACTGCAGTACCTGATCGTCCTGGGCCTGATTGGTTTGTCCGCTCGGGGATGCCATAGCGATGTTTCTCCTCTTGGGCTGCCCGGCGGGCAACCTGATCGTCAAAAAAATATCATCAGTGCCCAATACTATAGTTAAGGGCACAAACCGTGCCAGCACGGCTCGGTTTCATTCAGTAACCATTGTTTGCGTCAGCTCAGATCCAGATGGTGCTCTCTTTCCGCCCTCACCAGCAAGTCTGCCATGGTGCGCACATCAATCAGCGCACACATGTGGTCAATCACAGTGCCGGCCAGCCACGGACGCTTGCTTCGGGCTGTGCGCCAACGCACTTCGTCCGGCCGGAGGGTAAAGGACTGGGCGACGTCATCACAGGCGAGCCCCCAGTCGCTGTTATCCAGCCGGATCACGAACCGGTAGTTGTCCCGGGCATCGGGCGGCACCCGCCCTGCCATGATCCATTCGGCGGTATCCACCACCCTCAGGTTCTGATCCCGGTCCGGGCGGATTCCCATGTACCAGCGTGGACTTCCCGGGATGGGCCGGATCTCTTCTTCAATGCGGTGAATGGCACCGAGCAGAATCAGAGGCACCGCCAGCTGCAGACCGGCCACCGTGAAAATGAGGCACTCAAAGGGCTGTTCTGACCACTCCGGGCGGGACGGCGGCGCGGCCGGCTCCGGCGCAGGCTGAGCTTCAATCCTTGCCTTCGGCACCGGCGCTTCCGGCACCTGTCGCACCACTGGCCTCTCAGGTTCCGCCGGCGTTTCCCGGACCCGTTTGGGTGGTTCAGGTCTTGCCGGCGGTTTTTCGACGGTTGGCACAGATGCCGGTTTCGTGCGGGTTGCCACCCGCGGTTCCGGAGGTGCAGGTTTCACCGGTTCCGGCGCTTCGATTTCCTCCCGAAGCGCCGTATCAGTGGCCGTGTGCAGCAGTTCGTCAAGATAACTGGCAATGGCAGTTTCCGGATCCGCCAGCCGTGTCAATTTATCGTCAGCCATGCTGACGCTCCTTCACCCTGCCCACCCGGGCCATGAGATCATCCAGCAGATGGCTGTAGGCGCGGACACCATGGGTTTCGGCATCCAGCGCGGACGGTGTTATGCCGCCCTGGCTGGCATCCCGGAACTTGGTGTCCACCGGAATCGCAAACTGCCAGAGGGACTCGCGGTAGGTCTTCCGCAACAGGTTCAGGCTTTTCACCGACGCCTGTGTCCGCCGGTCATACAAGGTGGGCACAATGGTGTAAGAAAGTTCGTTTTTCTGGGAACGCATGATCATCTTCAGGGTGTGGAGCATGCGCTCCAGGCCCTTGATGGCCAGAAATTCGGTTTGCACGGGAATGATCAGATGCTGGGCTGCCGCAAGGGCGTTAACCATCAGAACCCCCAGAGAGGGAGTATTGTCGAGCAGAACATAATCAAAGTCGTCCCAAAGCTGAGTCAGGGCCCGGGAAATGATCAGCCCCATGCCTTCCACGCCGATCATTCGTCGCTCAAGGGTAGCCAGGGCTGCACTCGCCGGCAAAAGGGACAGGCCCTTGCAGCTGGTCTCCGTAATCAGTTGGGCGGGTAGCCCTTCCGGAACCTTGCCCTGGTGCTGGAACAGGTCGAAAACACTGTGCGCGATTGTATCCGGATCGTACCCGAACCAGCTGGTGAGCGAGCCATGCGGGTCCAGATCCACAACGAGAACACGCTTGCCGCGTTCGGCAAGCAAGCCGCCCAGGGCGACCACACTCGTGGTTTTACCGACACCACCTTTTTGATTGGCTACTGCCCAGATTCGCACGCTTTGATTCTCCAGAGAATACATCGATGTGGCCGGCAATTAACCGTTGCCACAGTCCCGTTTATCGGCCACTCCCCGGGCAACTTGAACCAGCCCTCGGAAAATCCGGCAAGCTGTTGCCGGCGCCTTATTGTTAACGGGGAGTAATACAGGAACCATGCCAATGGCTCTATACGCATCTGCCGACGATCGGGTCAGCGCATGGCACCGCGAATACTGGCGTCACGGGAGATCAGCAATACCACCCGGCGGTTTCTGCGGCGCCCTTCTTCAGTGTCATTCCGGGCAACCGGCTGATACTGGCCATAGCCGACAGCCGCCAGACGTTCCGGCTCGATGCCCTCCATCACCAGCATCCGGACCATGGCAGCCGCCCGGGCGGCTGCCAATTCCCAATTTGACGGAAAACGGGAGGTACTGATCGGCTGATTATCGGTGAAGCCTTCCACTTTGACAGCGTTGTCCCGGCTGTTCAGAACCGTGGCGATTTTCTCGACCACCTCGAACGCATCGTAATGGGGCTCGGCATCGCCGCTGCCAAACAAAAGACTGTTGGGCAGATTCAGCTCCAGCCACTGGTCGCTGGTCTCAAGCGACACCACGCCCTGGTTGATCAGCTCATCAAACTCCATGGACAGCTGGTCAGCCATGGCTCGCAGCGCTTCAGTCCGCGCCTGCGCGTCCATCTCCGGATTTCGGGGCGCTTCGGTCACGGCCGGCGGGATTACGTTCTCGGCAGGCGCATTCAGCGATCTCTGGGGCTGGTCGCCAATCTCGATTGGCTGGAAGGAGCGCTGGGGTGCATTGAACACGCCGGTCAGGGTTTCAGAAAGGACTTTGTATTTGCCTTCGTTAACGGACGATACCGAGTACATCACGACGAAAAAGGCGAACAGCAGGGTGATGAAATCCGCGTAGGAAATCAGCCACCGCTCCTTGTTGTGCAGATCATCCTGGGGTTGCCTACGGCGCCGCATAAGTTGGCCTGCGCATGCTTACTGCAGGAAGCCCCGCAGCCGCAATTCGATGGATTTCGGGTTTTCACCCTCGGCGATGGCAATCAGGCCATCGATCATCATGTCCTCATAGCGGGTGCGCTCCCGCACGATACCGCGCATCTTGTTGGCGACCGGGAAGAACAGGAGGTTGGCCAGCGCCACACCGTAGATGGTGGCTACAAAGGCGGTTGCGATCCCGCTACCCAGGGATTGGGGATCCTCCAGGTTGGTCATCACCTGGATCAGGCCCATGACAGCCCCGATAATGCCGATGGTTGGCGAGTAACCACCCATGGCCTCGAACACCTTGGCCGACTCCAGATCCCTCTGCTCACGGGATTCCAGATCAACTTCCATGATGCCCCTGATGGTCTCGGTTTCGGCACCGTCGACCAGCAATTGCAACCCCTTGCGGGCAAAGGGCTCCGGCTCGCGCTCGGCAAGACCTTCAAGGCCCAGCAAGCCCTGCTTGCGGGCTTTGACGCTCCAGTCAATGACTTTTCCGATGCCATCTTCAAGGTTGATAAACGGCGGAAAAAAGACCCAGCGCACCTGAGTGAAGGCTCGCTTCAGCATGGGCCACGAGGTCTGCAGGATAGTCGCGGCCAGAGTGCCACCGATGACGATGATGGCCGCCGGCCCATTAAACAGTGAGCCAACCGCTCCGCCTTCCAGCAGGTTACCGCCAAGAATTGCGGCAAAGGCCAGTATGACCCCGAGCAGGCTCAGGATATCCATCAGCACACACCTTCAGCGAGGCGTGGCCCGATCTCGTCCAGGGACAATACCTCATCCGTCAGCCCTGCCTTGGCAACGGCCATCGGCATGCCGTAGATCACAGACGATTTTTCATCCTGGGACCATATATCCGACCCGCTCTGCTTCATCATCCGACAGCCTTCTTTGCCGTCCGAGCCCATCCCGGTAAGAATGACGCCGAGCGTCTTGCCCGGAAAGCTGCGGGCAAGAGAACCGAAGGTAACGTCCACGCAGGGTTTGTAATTGAGCCGCTCGTCTCCGGGCAGAATACGGATCCTGGGCTGTCCGCCCCGATTCTCGACCATCATCTGTTTGCCGCCGGGCGCCAGCAAAGCCAGGCCGGGCCGCAACACATCACCATCCTCAGCCTGCCGGACTTCAATCCGGCAGAGCTTGTTAAGGCGTTCGGCGAAGGCCGGAGTAAAACTCGCCGGCATATGCTGCACCAGAACAATCGGTGCCGGGAAGGTCGCCGGCAACACCGTCAGTACCCGCTGCAGGGCAACCGGGCCGCCGGTTGAAGTACCAATGCCAACAACGGCGTAATGCTTGGCCGGCCCACGGCGGCCATGGCGCCTGGGGGCCTCGGTTTCGCCCGGAGAACCTGCCGACGCTGCCGGAGCCCGGGTATCAGGACGCTGACGCGGTGCTGGTTCCGGACGCGGGCGCCCTGCAGGCTCCGGCGCCCGGGAGGCGGGAGCTGAAGGTTCCGCGCGGGAAGGCGCAGGAGAACGGTTGCCGGGACGACTGCGGGCTACATCCAGAATCCGCTCAATCAGGATTTTCTGAAGCTGACTGTTGTCCCGGGCAATTTCTTCGAAATTCTTGGGCAGAAAATCAACGGCGCCGGCCTCGAGCGCATCCAGTGTGACCCGCGCGCCCTCATAGGTGAGCGATGAGAACATGAGCACCGGTATCGGATGTTTGCGCATGATTTCGCGCACGGCAGAGATGCCATCCATCACGGGCATCTCATAATCCATGGTAATCACGTCGGGACGCAGTTTCTCGGCCAGCTCAACGCCTTCCCGACCATTGGTCGCAGCACCTACCACTTTGATCTGGCCGGAGCTGGTCAGGATTTCCGTCAGCCGCTTGCGAAAAAACCCTGAATCGTCAACGACCAGGACAGAAACTGTCATCCACTTCTCCTACCCAATCCATCGTTCTTCGGCCTTCTCTGGCAAAAAGCGCCGGAAGGCCCGGCTCAACCGTAATGTTGCAACAGGCTTGGCACATCAATAATGAGTGCAATCCGGCCATCGCCGGTAATAGTGGCACCGGCCATGCCTGGCGTACCCTGGAGCGCTCGCCCAAGGGGCTTGATAACCACTTCTTCCTGACCAACCAGCTGGTCGACCACGAACCCGACCTGCTTGGTACCCATGGCCACAATGACAACATGGGCGTTATCGGGCACCTCCTGGCCAGCACCGCCACGAACCAGCCAGCGCTTGATATGGAATAGCGGGAAGACTTTATCCCGAACCACAATGCACTCGCGCCCATCGACGATGTTGGTCTTGGTCAGGTCCAGATGGAAAATCTCGACCACGTTGACCAGCGGCAACGCAAAGGATTGATCGCCCAGCATGATCATCAGGGTGGGCATGATGGCGAGCGTCAGCGGAACCTTGATGACAATGCGAGAGCCCTTGCCCAGCTCGGATTCGATGCTCAACTGGCCATTGAGCTGGCCAATCTTGGTTTTCACCACATCCATGCCGACGCCACGTCCGGACACATCCGAAATCTGCTCCTTGGTGGAGAATCCGGCGGCAAAAATAAGGTTGTAACACTCCGAATTGGTCAGCCGGTCCGCGGCGTCCTGGTCGTAGATACCCTTTTCGACTGCTTTGCGGCGCAGGACTTCCGGATCCATGCCCGCGCCGTCATCCTCGATAAACAGCAGAATATGGTCTCCCTCCTGCTCGGCAGAGAGGGTAACCGTGCCCTGGCGTGGCTTCCCGGCCTTCTCGCGGACTTCCGGAGCCTCGATCCCGTGGTCCACCGAATTCCGCACCAGGTGAACCAGCGGATCAGACAGCGCTTCAACCAGGTTCTTGTCCAGATCGGTTTCCTCGCCATGCATCACCAGGTTCACCTCTTTCTTGAGGTTTCTGGCGAGATCGCGCACAACGCGGGGGAACCTGCCGAACACCTTTTTGATCGGCTGCATGCGGGTCTGCATGACGGCGGACTGGAGATCAGTCGTAACCACATCCAGGTTGGATACCGCCTTGTGCATGTGTTCGTCTTCACTTTCAGCACCCAGACGCTGCAAGCGGTTACGCACCAGCACCAGCTCACCCACCATATTCATGATGTCATCGAGCCGCTTGGTGTCGACACGAACCGTCGTTTCCGCGGCCGGGGCATTCTCGCGAGCAGGCATCGCCGGTGCGGCAGCGCCTTTGGCCTCCGGCTTCTCGGCCGGCTTCGACTTTTCGGGTTTTGACGCGTTTGCTTTCGCTGAAGCCGGCTCTTTTGAAGATGCAGGCTGTTTCGGCGCTGAGGGCTGTTTTGGAGCTGCAGGCTCTTTCGAGGCTGAAGGCTCTCCGCCCGCGGTCGGGCTTCCGCCCTTGCCGTGAAGATCGTCCAGCAGTTTCTCGAATTCGTCGTCGGTGATCAGGTCATCGCCGCCAGCAGATCCGGCCTTGGCAGCCGGCTTTTCTTCTTTACCAGAAGCCTCTTCCTCGCCAGCTGGCGCACCGGCAAACTGACCTTTTCCGTGCAGTTGGTCCAGTAGCGCTTCGAATTCGTCGTCGGTTATTTCGTCGTCTCCAGAACTTTCCTGGTCACCGCCGGCCGATCCGGCGCTCGAAGCCGAGGAAACCTCCGCTGATTTCTCGTCCTGCAGTGCGTCCAGAAGCTGTTCGAACTCGTCGTCGGTGATGTCGCCACCGTCTTCTGCCGGTTCGCTCTCTTCCTGCTCAGGTTGAGCGGCAGCGGTCGGTGCCCCCTCGCCTTCAGGCTGGGCCAGGGCATCCAGACGGGCAATCAGTTCGTCCGGAGCCGGTGTCAGCTCCTCATGATTGCGGACCTGCTCAAACATGGCATTGACGTAGTCGAGTGCTTCTAGAACCACGTCCATCAGTTCGGAATCCACCTTGCGCTTGTGATTACGCAAGATGTCGAAAACGTTTTCCGCGGAATGGCAGCAGTTCACCAGCGCTTCAAGCTGAAGGAAGCCGGCTCCGCCTTTCACGGTATGGAAACCACGGAAGATGGCGTTGAGCAGATCACTGTCGTCAGGATGTCGCTCAAGATCTACCAACTGCTCTGACAGCTTTTCGAGGATCTCGCCGGCTTCTACCAGGAAGTCCTGCAAAATCTCTTCATCAGCATCAAACGCCATGCGTTACCCTCATTATTCAGAAACCGAGACTGGACAACAGGTCGTCTACGTCGTCCTGCCCCGAAACTACATCTTCACGCTCATCGGCCTTGATCTGGGGCCCGACGCCCTTCTCTGCAGACTCTTCTTTTTCTTCAATCTGGTGCACCGTGCCCGTGAGCTGGTCCACATGACTGGCCATCACCACCAGGCTGAGCATTTGCTCCTCAACCTCTTTCACCAGGGCGGTGACCTTCTGGATGACCTGACCTGTCAGATCCTGATAGTCCTGAGCCAGCAGGATTTCCGACAGGTTGCTGTACATGGTGTCGGCATCGGTTGCCATGCTGACAAAAAAGCGATCAATCCGGCCGTACAGCTCGCGAAACTCAGCCGGCTGCATTTCCCGGCGACGCAGGCGCTGCCACTCATCACGCAACGCGGCGGCCTCGTCTCTGAGGGCATTGGCCACCGGCATGGTTTCCTCAACCAGGTCCATGGTCCGGTTGGCTGCTTCACCGGTCATCTGCACAACGTATTCGAGACGATCAGAGGCATCTGTCATCTTTGACAGTGCTTCCTGTTGCTCGGCGTTACGGGGATCAATCTGGAAGTTCCGGATTGCTTCGTGCAGGCTCCGCGTCAGCCGCCCTACCTCACGGTACAGACCCTGATCCCTGACTTCGCTGAGTTCATTGATCAGGGTCATGGCTTTGGCATAATCACCCGCATCAACACTCTCGGCCAGTTCCGCTGCCTGCCGCTGGAGCTTTTCCGTCACCTCCGGTTCAAGGCCCCGATGGTTCTTTTTGCTATCGCTCATGAGAGCCATCCGACCTCTGGTTACTGGATTCTTTCAAAGATTTTCTCAATCTTTTCCTTGAGCACGGCAGCGGTGAACGGCTTGACCACATACCCGTTTACGCCTGCCTGGGCAGCGGCAACGATCTGGTCGCGCTTGGCCTCAGCAGTTACCATCAATACCGGCAGGGTTTTCAGATTCTCGTCCGCCCGAACGGCCTTGAGCAGGTCGAAGCCTGACATGCCAGGCATGTTCCAGTCGGTCACCAGAAAATCGTATTTGCCGCTTTTGAGCATTGGCAGTGCCGTGTTGCCGTCGTCAGCTTCATCGGTGTTGGTGAAGCCAAGATCACGCAGCAGGTTCTTGATGATCCGTCGCATTGTGGAGAAGTCGTCCACAATGAGGATTTTCATGTTTTTGTCCAATGGGACCTCCAGTTAGTAACACCCGGAATTCGTTTGACCTTTGCGTTCAAAGTCTAGCAGGCCGCTGTTTTAACCGCTTATTGTCGGACCTTTGCTTCGGTTGTAAAGCATCGGTTACCAAAAACTACAGACTACCTCGTTGGCGACACAGACTGAACGCGGTCAGTTGTCCGATTCCTGACGCCAATCCGAGAGCCGTCCCCGAAGGCGCAGGGCTGCCTGGCTGTGAATCTGGCTTACCCTGCTCTCACTGACGCCGAGCACCGCGCCAATCTCCTTGAGGTTCAGTTCTTCCTGGTAGTAAAGGCTCAACACCAGCTTTTCCCGCTCCGGCAGGTCTTCAATCGCCTCAGCGAGGCTCCGCCGGAAGGCATCGGAGGACAACCCCTCAAGGGGATTATCCTGCGTCTCTGTCTGTTCTATCGGCAGCTCTCCGGATTCATTGAGCTCGTCGAGGCTAAAAAGTCGACCGCTGTTGGAACCGGAAAGGTAGGAGTGGTATTCGGGCAGCCCCATACCCAGCTCTTCGGCCACTTCCTGGTCGTGGGCTTCGCGGCCAAGTCTATCTTCAACGGCCTTGATGGCCTGGGAAATGCGACGGGCGTTGCGATGCACGGAACGGGGGACCCAGTCACCCTTGCGGATTTCGTCCACCATGGCGCCGCGAATACGGATACCGGCGTAAGTCTCGAAGGTAGCACCTTTGGTAGAACTGTAACGCTGGGCGGCCTCGAGCAGACCGATCATGCCGGCCTGCATCAGGTCTTCAAGCTGGACGGACGCCGGCAGGCGAGCCATCAGGTGAAGGGCAATTTTCTTGACCAGCGGCGCGTGCTGCTCAATGAGCTGAGCCGGCTTCTGCGCACTTGACTGGTTATAGATTCCGAGGTTTTTCGCCAATGTCATGTATCCGGTTTTTTGTTTGACTGGATCCGATTCAGACTTCGACGAGCCGCTCCACAAAAAATTCCAGATGCCCACGGGGCGAGGACGGCAACGGCCAGCTATCTACCTTGTCCGCCAGCGCCTTGATGGCCAGTGAAGCTTTCGCCCTGGGATAGGCGTCCAGCACCGCACGCTGCCGCTGAACTGCTTTCTTCACGGCCTCATCGTAGGGGACTATTCCTACGTATTGTAGTGCCACATCGAGGAAGCGCTCGGTGACCCGGGTCAGTTTTTCAAACAGATGCCGGCCTTCCTGCTCATTCCGGACCTGATTGGCAAGAATACGGAAGCGGTTGGTTCCATAATCACGGTTCATCAGCTTGATCAGGGCATAGGCATCGGTGATCGAGGTCGGCTCGTCGCAGACAACCAGCAGCAGCTCCTGCGACGCTCTAAGAAAACTGACCACTGACTCGGAAATACCGGCGGCGGTATCAACGATCAGGACATCGATCTGATCACCCAGTTCGCTGAACGCATTAATCAGCCCGGCATGTTCCATGGGGCTGAGCTGGGTCATTCGTTGGGTACCGGAAGAGGCGGGGACAATCTTGATGCCACCGGGACCATTCACCAGAACGTCCTTCAGATCACAATCGCCCGCCAGAACATCCTGGAGGTTGCGATTGGCAGTGATGCCCAGCAAGACGTCGATATTGGCGAGCCCCAGATCGGCGTCGAGCAGCACCACTCTCCGGCCTTTCTGCGCCAGGGCAATTCCGAGGTTCACCGACACGTTACTCTTGCCGACACCACCCTTTCCGCCGGAAACTGCAATCACCTGTACCGGATGTGCTCTGCTCATACTGTTTTTGGTCTCTCGCCACGTCTAGCCGGGGGCTGTTGTTCGGACGCTCACTGTTTGTTTGTCCGGTCCGGGGTTCATGAGTTCAGGCCCCCTCTGCGACCGCCTGCTGTTGCTGGAGTGTTTTAAGCCGGTCCACGGCCAACCGCACCAGCGGAACGGCTTCTGCGTGGTGCAGGTCTTCAGGAATCTTCTGGCCGTCTGTGTAATAGGCTACCGGCAGACCGGTTTCCATCACAAAGCCGAGAGATTCACCCAGCGTGAGGGCTTCATCAATCTTGGTCATCACACAGCCCGCAAGATTTGCCATCTTATAGCAATGCCACACGGATTTCATGATGCGAGGCTGACTGGTTGCCGAGACCACCAGATGGGTTTTGATATTGTGATGGCTGCGAGCCAGTTCGGCCAGCTGTTCCTGATAGCCTTTGTCCGCACTGGTCAGTCCGGCGGTATCAATCAGCACCAGATGACGGTCTGACAGCTCGTCCAGAATATCGTCCAGACTGTGGCTCTCATCCACGACCCGAACCGGCACATTCAGGATCCGACCGAACACGAATAACTGCTCGTGCGCCGCCACCCGATAGCGATCCGTGGTAACCAGGGCCACGGAATCGGAACCATGCTTGAGCACGTAGCGAGCGGCGAGTTTTCCGATGGTGGTGGTTTTCCCGGACCCTGTCGGCCCCACCAACGCGTAGGCGCCGCCCTCATCCAGCCACTCCATGCGGGAGGTCCGGACCCCGGTACACAGCATTTTCAGGGACTGCTTCCAACCGTCTTCCAGACGCCCCGCCTTGTGACGACGGGAAATTGACCCCGCCAGATCACTGCCGAGGCCGAACTCCTGCAAGCGCTCGGCAAGCCTCTGCTGCACGGCGGTGGTCGCAGAAACCTCCGGCTCCGGTTGCGGCCGACGGCCCTGCATCATGTCTCTGAGCGAGCTGATCTCGGCCCGCATCTGCGCCAGCTCATCGGAATAGGCTTCCCTCGGCGCCTGTGGCAGAGGTTCAATATCACCAAAACCACCGCTCACCCCTTCCTGAATGGCAGCGAACGAACCGGCGTAGCTCGCGCCCTGCGATGCCCGCTTTTCCCGTACTTCACGGATGCGGTCCCGGGACCGGCTCAGCTCGTCCTCAAGACGCCTGTGCTGGTCGGCCTGCATCTCGGCCAAGCGGGACCCGTTGGTGGCTTCTTCTGCCTGGTTGCCCAGTCGCTGGCGCGCCATATTCTCGTCATAATCCAGCGCCGTCACAATTTCGACACCGCCGTCGACCCGACGATTGGAAAGGATCACGGCGTCCGGCCCCATCTGTTCACTGACCTGCTTGAGCGCCTCGGCCATGGTCTGAGCAAAAAACCGTTTTACTTTCATGATGCCTCTTCCTCCACCGGCAACGCCGTGCCGGCGCTGTCCGCTCTGTCATCCGCGCCGTTACTGGCCAACGGACGCCACGATCGTAATCTGTTTGTTATCCGGAATTTCCTGGTACGAGAGCACATGGAGCCGCTCTACCCCGTAGCTGGCGAACTTCGCCAGCACCGGCCTCAGGGGCCCGGACACCAGCAGAATGGCTGGCTTGCCGAGCATCTCCTGACGCTGGACGCTCTCCTGAAGCGAGCGCTGGAGTTTTTCAACCATATTCGGCTCCAGAACCAGGCCAATATCTTCCTGTCCGCCGGATTGTTGACTCTGCTGAACAGACTTTAGCAATAACTGTTCCAGATCCGGATCCAGGGTGATCACCGGTATCTCTGATTCGTTGCCGCAGATACTCTGGACAATCATCCGGCGCAGGGACTGCCGCGCAACGGTGGTCAACAGCTTCGGATCCTGACTCTTCGGATGCACGTTCACGATGGCCTCGGCAATGGACCGCATGTCTCGGATCGGCACTTCTTCCTTCAGGAGGTTCTGCAGCACTTTCAGCAGCAGACTGATGGATACGGTGGTGGGTACCAGTTCCTCGGCCAGCTTCGGAGAAATCTTTTCAAGCTGATCCAGCCATTTCTGGACTTCCTCATGGCCCAGCAGCTCGTGGGCGTGTTTCTGCAGTACCTGGTTAAGGTGGGTCGCGACCACCGTACTGGCATCGACCACGGTATAGCCGAGCGTCTGGGCCTGCTCTTTCTTGTCTGGCTCAATCCAGCTGGCGTCCAGACCGAACGCCGGATCCTTGCCTTCAATGCCTTCTATCTTTCCGAATACCTGACCGGGGTCGATGGCCAGTTCGCGGTCCGGATGGATTTCCGCTTCGGCAATCGTCACGCCCATCAGGGTGATGCGGTAGACGTTGGGCATAAGATCGAGGTTGTCTCGAATGTGGACCGAGGGCATCAGGAAGCCGAGATCCTGGGACAGCTTTTTACGAACGCCCTTGATACGACTGAGCAACTGGCCACCCTGTGACTTGTCCACCAGCGGGATCAACCGGTAACCCACTTCCAGACCGACAATATCGACAGTGGACACATCGTCCCAGCCCAGCTCCTTGGTCTCTCCGGGGGCCGGTAATTGACGCCCCTGATCGCCGCCAGCGTCACCGCCTGG
>NZ_DDOI01000064.1:70856-71125 GCF_002341575.1 Marinobacter sp. UBA2498
CCGGGAATCAGACCGAGAATGATCAGGATAGCGGCGGCAATGGACAGCGCCTTGGGCGCGCTGAACATTTGCTGGAGGATCTGGCCGCCCATATCCTGGCTGGAGGTAACCCGCGTTACCATGATTGCAGCAGACGTGGACAGCAGCAGCGAGGGAATCTGTGCCACCAGGCCGTCACCAATGGTCAGTAGCGCATATCGCTCCATGGCCAGCCCGAAATCCAGACCGTGCTGCAGCATACCAATGGCAATACCGCCAATGATGTTGAT
>NZ_DDOI01000064.1:71274-71623 GCF_002341575.1 Marinobacter sp. UBA2498
ATAGCATCCAGCGTGAAACGGGCGCTCACCTCGGAGACCCGGCCGGCACCCTTGGTCACGACCAGGAAGTTGATGATCATCAGGATCGCAAACACCACCAGACCCACGGCGTAATTGCCGCCGATCAGAACGGCGCCGAAGGATTCGATCACTTTACCGGCGGCATCGCCGCCTTCGTGGCCGTTCAGCAGAACAATCCGGGTAGACGCCACGTTCAGGGCGAGACGCAGAAGTGTGGCTACCAGCAGGACTGTCGGGAAGGACGCAAACTCCATCGGCCGCAGGGCGTAGACACACACCAGCAGAATGACAATGGACAGGGTGATGTTGAAAGTAAAGAACACGTCCA
>NZ_DDOI01000064.1:71690-74442 GCF_002341575.1 Marinobacter sp. UBA2498
TGAAAGTAAAGAACACGTCCAGGAGGAACGCCGGCATGGGCAGAATCATCATGCCCAGCAAGCCCATCAGCATGATTGGTATGCCCAGGTTGCCCCGCGTCAGGGTTTTGACGTTATTGAGGACTAAAGCTCTGTCCATGCCGGATACTTCTCCGATTGGCCGTGCCTGCAGGCGTTTTGAAGGTCGAAAATCTGACACCGGAGCGTCGTTTGGAAGGGTTATCGCAAGATCCGTACCAGCCCTTAGTGGATTTCACGGAACCGGCCATTTGCGGCCTGACTCCCCTTGCCAGATGCGGTATCCTTGCGCCATTTGATCGCGACGCCAAAATTCCAACCAGACACACAGGTGACCCCATGCCAATCCACGAGGTAAAACACCCTCTGATCCGCCACAAGCTCGGCATCATGCGCCGTGCGGATATCAGCACCAAGAATTTCCGGGAGCTGGCACAGGAAGTCGGTGCACTCCTGACCTACGAGGCCACCAAAGACTTCAATCTGCAGGAAAAGACCATCGAAGGCTGGGCAGGGCCGGTTAACGTGGAACAGATTCACGGCAAGAAGGTCACCATCGTGCCGATCCTGCGGGCCGGCCTTGGCATGCTTGACGGTGTCCTCAGCCTGATTCCGGTGGCCCGGGTCAGTGTTGTCGGCCAGATCCGCAACGAGGAAACCCTCGAGGCCAGCACCTACCTTGAAAAGCTGGTGGGCGAACTGGACCAGCGTATGGCCATGATTGTCGATCCGATGCTCGCCACCGGCGGCTCAATGATCTCCACCATTGACCTGCTCAAGAAGGCCGGCAGCACCGAGATCCGGGCCCTGGTGCTGGTTGCCGCGCCCGAAGGTGTTGAAAAGGTTCTGGAAAAACATCCGGACGTGTCTATCTACACCGCCTCCGTTGATGAGCGCCTCAACGACAAAGGCTACATCCTTCCGGGTCTCGGCGATGCCGGCGACAAAATCTTCGGCACCAAGCAAAAGGACGTTTAAGAATGCAGGACCATACCAACGACCCGGTCTGGAAACAGGCCATTGCTGGCTCCCAGATGCTGCTGGTGGCGTTCGGCGCGCTGGTTCTGATGCCACTGATTACCGGGCTGGATCCCAACGTGGCCCTGTTCACCGCCGGCCTGGGCACCCTGATCTTTCACGTGGTGACCGGCGGTCAGATCCCGATTTTCCTCGCGTCGTCCTTCGCCTTTATTGCCCCCGTGATTGCCTCCAAAGGCAAGTTCGGCATGGAAGAGACACTCGGCGGCCTGATGGCAGCGGGTATTCTCTATATTTTCCTCAGTGGACTGGTGCGGCTGCGGGGCACCGGCTTTGTCCGCCGCCTGCTGCCGCCAGTGGTTATCGGCCCGGTGATCATGACTATCGGTCTCGGCCTGGCGCCGGTTGCCGTTCACATGGCCTCCGGCCGCACCGGTGATGGCGCCAACCAGCTGATTCCCTACGACACGGCGATCTGGATCGCCATGATCTCGCTGGCCGTAACCATCATCATGTCGGTCTGGTCGAAAGGCATTTTCCGGCTGATTCCGATCATGTTCGGCGTTATCACCGGCTACATCCTCTCCGCGTTTGCCGGTATCGTGGATACCACGCCAATCCGGGACGCCGCCTGGTTCGCCGTTCCCAACTTTGTTGCGCCGGAGTTCAGCTGGGGCGCCGTGCTGTTCATGATCCCCGTCGCCATTGCCCCGGCCATTGAACACATCGGTGACGTGCTGGCCATCGGCAACGTGACCCGAAAGAACTACCTGGAAAAGCCGGGCCTGCACCGCACCCTGCTGGGTGACGGCCTGGCCACCAGCGCCGCCTCCATGCTTGGAGGACCGCCCAACACCACCTACTCGGAAGTCACCGGCGCCGTTATGCTCACCAAGAATTTCAACCCCAAGGTCATGTGGTGGGCTGCCTGCATCGCCATTGTTCTGGCTTTCGTTGGCAAATTCGGCGCAGCACTGCAAACCATCCCGGTGCCCGTCATGGGCGGCATCCTCTGCCTGCTGTTCGGTTCCATTGCCGTCGTTGGCCTGAACACACTGATCCGCCACCAGGTAGATCTGTCGCAGTCTCGCAACCTGGTTATCGTAGGCGTTACCCTGGTGTTCGGTATTGGCGGCATGGTGCTCGGGCACCTCGAAGGCATCGCGCTCTGTGCGGTGGCTGCCATCATCCTGAACCTGATACTGCCCGGCAGCCGCGAGGCATGGGGTAAAGCCGTCTATGAGCAGAAAGCCGACTGACAGCTCCGGCATGCCCCCCCGCGGCATTCGGTTACGGCAGAAACACCCTCTGCTCCACATGGTCGAAGCCGATCTGCCCGACATGGCCGCCCGCAAGGCCCTCCGCCTGATGGCCACCGGCCGACTGGCCGCCGCCATGGCCAAACGCCCGGGCTCGGTTTACCTCTCCGAAAGCTACTACCAACCCCGCCAGCCGGTGCTGAACACTACCCTCAAAGTGCTCGGTGGCGTCCTCGGGGCCGTTACCCGTAGCGAGGTACCGTTCCACTTCCAGACCGACGAGCAGGCCCGCAAGCACTTCCTGTCCTGCGGCTTTACCTCGACCACGGTCCATGACCCGCGGGCCTCGTATGGGATACTGCCGATTCCGGAAAGCCGCGGGGAGCCGATGGTTCGGGTTATCGAGGCTGGTTGCTGATCTCGCCTTCCACTCCTGCCCCAGCCTGATGATTTAGCGGGAAGAGGTTCGTGGGGCTGCCTCCCAAAAACCGCTACGA
>NZ_DDOI01000064.1:74511-79334 GCF_002341575.1 Marinobacter sp. UBA2498
GTGCGCTTGGCGTCGGCCATCCTTGGCCGCCGACATTTTTGGGAGGCAGCCCCACAAACCTCGCAAACCCGACGGGAATCCGCCAAAAGCTCCTGAGTTGGATGGGTATTTTTCAGCGATATCGAAGGGGTTTGATAAGCGGTTGTGGGTGGCCTTTTCAGGACTGTCTGTGGCCATGGATGGCCACAGTCAAGCGCACATGGATGTGCTCGTAGCGTGTCCTGAAAAGGCCAGCCACAACCGCGCTAACTCCCAAACCCGCAGGCTACCAAAAGAAACCCAACTCCAAACTAAACGTCCCGCCGCAAATCCGAAGGAATCGGGAACTCCGGCATACCGGGCTTGGGCCCGCGCCCCTTGCGGAACTGTCGGAGCTGGAACACATAGGCGAGCACCTGGGCAATGGCCATGTACAGGCCATCGGGAATCTCCTCGCCGATGTCGGTGTTGTGGTACACCGCCCGAGTCAGCGGCGGCGTTCTCAGGATCTCGACTTTGTTCTCACGGGCAATTTCCATGATTTTGAAGGCCACCTCATCGGCGCCCTTGGCCACCACTATCGGCGCGGCCATCGCCTTCTGATCGTATTTCAGGGCAACGGCGTAATGGGTCGGGTTAGTGATCACCACATCTGCCGTAGGCACGTCCTGCATCATGCGGCGCTGGGCCATTTCACGCTGGAGTTGGCGGATCTTGCCTTTGACCTCGGGTTTGCCCTCGGTGTCCTTGTATTCGTCTTTCACCTCCTGCTTGGTCATGCGCAGTTTTTTCTGGTGATCGTAGATCTGGAAGGGTACGTCGATCGCCGCGATGATGATGGTGGCGCAGGAAAGCAGGAAAAAGCTCCAGGCGATGGTCCAGAGTACATGTTCCATGGCCGGCACCACCGGCTCCTCGGCAATGGCCAACAAGTCTTCCGTGCGCAGATCGAGGATCAGAATGGCCAAGGCCATTACCAGACCGACCTTGGCAATGGCCTTTACCAGCTCGATAAGGGAGCGCATTGAGAACATGCGCCCGAGGCCCTTGATGGGGTCCATGCGATTGAGTTTCGGGGCCACGGCTTTGCCGCTGATCAGCAGGCCGCCGATGCCGATGGAGCCGAAGATAGCGGCGATCAGCAGTAATACCAGAATGGGAGAGAGAGCCCAGGCCGCTTCCTTGGAGGATTCAATGAGCTGCACGCTCATGTGGCGCATGTCGAAGATGGCGGAGCGTTCGATAACGAAGCTATCTCGCATGATCGCCTCCAACGAGGCTCCCAGGCTGGCGCCGAACATCAGCATGCCGCCGGCGCCTGCCAGGAGGACGGCCATGGTGGCCAGCTCTTTTGAGCGCGCAGTCTGGCCCTCCTCCTTGGCCTTTTCGAGCCTTCGGGGGGTGGCCTCTTCCGTTTTTTCCTGACTGTTGTCGTCTTCTTCGGCCATAAATCTCTACGGCTGCCCCTGCAATCCCCGCATGAAATCAAAGGTTTCCCGGGCGTACTGATCGAAGTGCGGCAGAAAATTGGCGTGCAGCACCCATATGGCAAACAATCCAAAAATCAGGCCAATCGGGAAACCCAACGCGAAGATGTTCATCTGGGGAGCGGCGCGCGTCATGACACCAAAGGAGATGTTGACGATCAGCACGGCGGTAACCGCCGGCAACGCCAGGAGCATGGCGGAGGCGAACATCCAGCTGATCCGGTGGGCCAGTTCCCAGACTCCGGTCTGGCCTAGGCCTTCCATCCCAATAGGTAGGGTCCGGAAGCTTTCTATAAACACTTCAAAGGCAACCAGGTGGCCGTTCATGGCCAGGAACAACAGGGTGATGGTGATGGTGTAAATCTGGGACAGTACGGGCACGTTCACACCGTTGGCCGGATCGACCATTGAGGCAAAGCCCAGCCCCATCTGCATGGCGATCATCTGGCCGGCAATCACGAACAACTGCCAGAGTGCGGTCAGCGCAAAGCCCATGCCGACGCCGATGAGTATCTGCTGCAGGGTAATGACCACGGCATCGGCGCTCAGGGCTTCCACCTGAGGAACGGGCGGTATCATGGGCGCGATGAGTATGGTCATCAGCAAGGCCAGCCCGAGACGGATCCGGGCCGGCACCAGCTGGGCACCGAAAATGGGGATCACCATCAGGAAGCTGGCCAGGCGGAACAGCGGCCAGAGGTGCTGGCCGACCCATTGGCCGATCACATCCGCGCTGATCTCCGCCGGTATCATCCGTCAGCCAATCAGGTAGGGTATGTTGCCGAACAACCGGTTGGCATGATCCAGCAACTGCGTGAGCATCCAGGGGCCCCAGACGATGATGACAATCAACGTAACCAGCAGGCGCGGCAGGAAGCTCAGGGTCTGTTCGTTAATCTGGGTGGCAGCCTGGAAGGTACTGACCACAAGACCAATCACCAGCCCCGGGCCGATGATGATCGAGGCAAGAAGCACGATCATCCACAGGGCTTCGCGCAGAATGTCGATAACGGTTTCCGGAGTCATGATGCCTCCTATATTCCGTAACTGGCGGCGAGTGTGCCCATGATCAGGGCCCAGCCATCCACCAGAACAAAGAGCATGATCTTGAACGGCAGGGAAATGATGATCGGCGACAGCATCAGCATACCCATGGCCATGAGAACACTGGCCACCACCATATCGATAATCAGGAACGGGATGAACAGGATAAACCCGATCTGGAACGCGGTTTTGAGCTCACTGGTTACGAATGCCGGCATCAGTATCCAGAAGGACACGTCCTGCGGTGTATCGTACTGTGTGTCGGAGATCCGCATGAACAGGGCCAGATCGCTCTCACGGGTCTGTTCCAGCATGAATTTCCGGAACGGTTGGCTTGCCAGCTCGACCGCCTCCAGGGAGGTTACTTCCTCCTGCATGTAGGGTTGCAGCGCCACCCGGTTGGCCTCTTCCAGCACCGGTTTCATGATGAAGATGCTGAGAAACAGGGCCAGGCCGAGAAGAATCTGGTTCGACGGTGTGGATTGCAGGCCAATTGCCTGGCGCAGGATCGCAAACACAACGATGATGCGGGTAAAAGACGTCATCATCATGAGCATGGCCGGCAGGAACGTCAGCGCTGTCATCAGCGCCAGGATCTGCAGGGTTACCGAGTATTCCTGGGCGCCCTCGCCTTCTCCGGGCGTCACTGTGAAAGCCGGTATACCAGGGATGCCGGAAGGCTCCTGAGCCAGCGCCAGTGGCGCCCAGACAAAGCCCGCCAAGACAATCAGGGATGGAAGCAGTCGCTTGATGGTTGCCGCAAGCATGGGGCTAGTCGTTCCTTGTCGGGGAAGTCCAGGATTTGCCGATCATGCCCTGCAGACGCCGGGCAAAATCACTGGAGCCGGCGCTGCCAGCCTCGACAACCGGCTCGTCAAACACATGCAGGGTCCGGATCGCCGATGGGGTAATACCCAACAGGATCTGCTGGCCGCCCACCTCAATCAGCGCGATACGCTCGCGAGCACCAATGGCCATCACCGACACCACCTTGATGGCGTTGTTGTTCATGCCGGTCATGCCGTTCATCCGGCGGATGATCCAGGCGCAGCCATAGATCACGGCAACCACGGCCACCAGACCCAGCCCCAGGCTGAGAATGGTTCCGAGGGTATCCGGGGCTCGCACCGGCGAATCAGGCGCAGCAGTCTTTGCCGTTTCCTGGGCAACAACCGGATTGATCACAAGCAGCGCCAGTGCCGCAGTCACTCTGGACCACATGTTACTTCTGCAACCGCTTGATACGTTCGCCCGGGCTGATCACATCGGTGAGACGGATGCCGAACTTTTCATTCACCATGACCACCTCGCCATGGGCGATCAGGGTACCGTTTACCAGCACGTCCAGCGGCTCGCCCGCCAGCCGGTCAAGCTCGATAACCGAGCCCTGGTTGAGCTGCAGCAGGTTCCTTATCGGAATCTCAGTGTTGCCCACTTCCATGGAAATGGTGACCGGAATATCGAGAATAACGTCGATATCCGGAGCCGGGCCTCCCCCTTTCGTGGGTTCGCTTCCGGTTTCAAACTCCTCCATGGGGGCAGCCTGAACATCATCCTCGGCCTCGCCGGCCTCAGCCATCGCAGCGGCCCACTCGTCCTCGCGTTCGCCCTCATCCCCGGACTCTTCCATGGCGGCTTCCCACTCGGCAGCCAGCTTTTCGTCTTCGCTGAGCTCCTGCTCGTCTTTCTTGTCGTCGTCAGCCATTGCGTCCCACCTTCAATTGTTTCTTTACCTTGGGCCTTGATGCCCGCTCATGAATCCGCAGTGCCAGTTTCCCGTCACGGGTCCCCAGAGTTGCCTTGTAAACGGGGATGCCGTTGGCGGTGACCGTCAAATGCTCGGGCACCTCCACCGGGATAATGTCACCGGCTTTCATCTTGGCGATGTCCCGCAACGAGATCCGACGGCGACAGACCGTCGTGTTGATCGGAACGTTGACCTCTTTGATGTCTTCCTGGAGCGCGTTCACCCAGCGCTCATCAACATCGTCAATATCACTCTGAACCCCGGCATCGAGCACGTCGCGGATGGGCTCGATCATGGAATAGGGCAAGGCAAAATGCAGCTCACCGCCGCCGCCGTCGAGTTCAATGTGGAAGGTGCTGACCACAACCACCTCACTGGGGCTGACGATGTTGGCCATGGCCGGGTTCACTTCTGAGCTCAGGTACTCGAAATCCACCTTGAGGACCGCGTGCCAGGCTTCCTTCATATCGTGGAACACCTGATCCAGAACCATCTGCACGATGCGGGTCTCGGTCGGGGTGAACTCGCGACCCTCGATCTTGGCGTGCCGCCCCTCCCCGCCAAAG
>NZ_DDOI01000064.1:79462-90763 GCF_002341575.1 Marinobacter sp. UBA2498
ACACCAGCTTGGCATCCAGGACGAACAGGGAGGTGCCACGAAGCGGGCGAACCTTACACAGGTTGAGACTGGTGGGCACGTAGAGGGTGTGAATATACTCGCCGAACTTCATGATCTGGACGCCGCCGGTGGAGACATCGGCGTTGCGACGCATCAGGTTGAACAGGCTGATGCGGGTGTAACGGGCAAAGCGCTCGTTGATCATTTCCAGGGTCGGCATCCGGCCCCGAACGATGCGGTCCTGACTGGCAAGGTCGTAGGACTTTATACCGGTATCATCAGTCTCTTCATAGGTATCAATGTCACCGTCATCCACCCCGTGGAGGAGGGCATCGATTTCATCCTGTGACAACAAGTCCTGCATACGTAGTCCTGCCCCTGAAGTACCGTGGCCCGTGCGCTATTGCACGACAAAATTTCTGAATAACACCCGTTTGATGGCGGGCTCGCCTTCCTGCTCCAGAACCTGATTCACCGTGGTTAGCATCCGCTCGGCCAGGCCACTGCGGCCCTCGGGCGTCTGCAGCTCGTTGAAGTTACTGCTACCAAGGACTGTCACCAGCTGGCTTCGAATGAGAGGCATGTGCAGCTTGGCAGCTTCAAGCGCCTGTGGATCGGTGGACTCCAGCGCCAGATAAGCCTGGGCGTAGCGTTGGCGACCCTCAGCCTGAACCGTGGTAACGATGGCTTTTTCCATCTGGTAGTAGCTGCTGGGAATAAAGGTTTCCTCTGCAACCTCGGTTGCGTCACCCTCTTCCTCCCCCATGCCCGGAAGACCGCCGCCCAGGAACCACAGGGTACCCACCACAGACAGCACAATGGCCAGGATCACCACCACAACCAGCATGATGATCAGTTTCAGTTTTCCCTTCTTGGCAGGAGCCGCTTCAGATTCGTTATTTTCAGCCATAATGTTCGCTTTGCCAGAAATCCGTCACGGGGAGCAATTTTCCGCGACTTTTCAGGATTGGATGCAAAGGGCGGGCCAGAACACCCAACCTTCCCGTTCAGAACAGCAGTTTAGCGTTGCCGGGAAGGATGGGCAAAGGAGATTGGAAGAGAATATCGAAGGGTATCAGGCGAAGATGTCTACTTCGCCTTTCCAGCTGAGATCAAGGCTGCCGGAGCTGATGCCTTCATCGTCCTGATCGCCAGCGACCAGCGATGCCGAACCGCCACCGGAGCCATTATCGTTTCCGGTGCCCTGCTCGCCGGTCTGCTGGCGAGGCGAATCGGAAACATCGAAGCCTGCCAACGACATTCCCTGCTCACCCAGCATATCCCTGAGCCGGTGGGAATGCAGTTCAAGCTGGTCACGGACCACGGGATTGGCCGAATGGACCGTAATACTCGCCTGCTCGTTCTGCACCCGGACCTTGACCTCCATGGGGCCCATGTCCGGTGGTGTCAGGTGGATTTCGGCAACCGACATGTTACGGGCAGTCAGCCAGCTGAGCTTGCCCACCAGTTTGTCGCCCCACTCTGCATGGCCTACCGGCACATCAATGGACGTAGCATAACCTCGTAATGGCGCAGCGTTCTCGGCCGTCAGTTTTGCTGCCCCATTGGCATTATTGGCCGCTTGCTGGGACACCAGATCCATGGCGGACTGGAAGCGGCCAGAATTGATCAACGAGCCGGAATCCGCATTGCGGCCGGAGTCGGTGAGCACTGAGGCCTTCATGACATCTGTCAGTGTCGCATCGCCGGAAACACCGCCGGATCCGGACTGAGCTTTCTGACCCGAGGCCCCTGTGAGAAGGCCACTGAACAATCCGGCAACGGAATTCGCTTGGCCCGAAACACCGTTGGCAGCATTGACGCCGACTCCCGGCATTGTAGCTGACATGGCGGACTCACCGGCACCTCCGGCTTTTGGATTCAGCCAGGACTGCAACTCGACAAAGGTAAGGGGAAGCGCCGTCGGCTCTGATTTGCCATCACCTGCTACAGCGGCCCAGTCCGCGTCCTGTGATTCAGCATCCGTGGCAGCGTTGGCTTTTTCGCCACCCTTTGGATCAGCGTTCGCGTTTGCTTCCGTTTTCGTCTCTGAAGGTGTGTCCCGGGCCGCCCGGGATTCATCGGCAGATCTGGCCTCAGCGGCCCGATCCGCCTTCTGGCGATCGAGCCGCTTTTGCTCAGCCTGGGAGACAGAGTCGAAATCGCTTTTCCTGTCAGCCGGATCTCGGCTGGCTCCGGATTTTGACGGGCCGGGATCTTGTTGCGTCCCGGGCGCGGGGGTTTGGGGAAGAACCATCTGGGCCATGGCAACCTCTTGCCGCTTTTATCGCATTGTCGCCCTCACCTTGCCGGACTTGGCCGGTGCATGGGCGGTTAATCCACTCAATGCGAAGGACAAAGCAATTGTGATGCCAGCGCACACCTGCTTCGCCTGACAAACGGCCTGAATAGACCTGATTCACCCCACCATCAAGCCATCCAGGCCTGCGATTACCTGTTCGAATTCCCGGGCGATGTCATCCAGTAATCCCGAGGCATCGTCCAGCCGGGATTCCTTTCCTGCGATTTCCGCCCTCAGGCAGAGATCGCCAAGTCGTGGGGCGCCAATATTGATACAACTGCCCTTGAAGCTATGGGCCGTCTTGGCAAAGGCGTCACTATCGTCAGCCCTCAGGGCTTCTTGCAATCCCCGAATCCTGTCGCGGGAATCTGCAACATAGGTCTGTATCAGCACTTCGAATTCGTCCTCCATGACGTCTCGAAGCTCAGCCAGTGCCTCCTCGTCCAGGTGTGGTTTATCAGTCATCTCGATTCTCCGCTGTACGGGCGAACTGCCAATCGTAGACAATTTCAACATGATTGCCCTGTTCATGAAACCTGATGGTCTCCGCCAGACGTTTCAACAGCAGCAGGCCCCGCCCTGCATAGCGCCCGCTCATGGTTGGGGAATTACCGGGGGCCACGCTGGGATGATTGTGAAAATCAAACCCTTGGCCGCTGTCCTCACAGATAACACGAAGCCGACCTCCATCCGGTTTCAGGGAATGGTGCAGTGTGAACCGGATGTAGTGACCCTCCACGTTGGCCAGGCGCCGATTGCGCTCCGCGTAGTAGCGGCCAAAGCCCTCCGGTGAGTGCTTCCATTCTGACGGGAGTTCCAGAACACCGTGCTCCAGCGCGTTGTTGTAGAGTTCCGCCAGCAGGGTATAGATTTCGCCGCTCTTCCGTCGAAGACCCGGCACCTCCATACAGATATGAAGCAACAGAGGCAGGGGACTGAACTCTCCGAGGGTCCTTTCCCGGATTTCATAGCTGCAGCGCCATTCCGCCGGCCCGGCAAGAGCAGACGGTGCGGCACGATCTGGCAGGGTAGCCAGCCCCGCCTCGTCCATCATTTCCAGACAACAGAGCGTCAGGTCATCGCCATCCTCAAAGTTGCCGGTGAACCGGTGAACCGCGGACATCATGGCATCGAACGGATGGTCCCCATCGTCCAGCCGGTCAAGCGTGCCGGTAACGCCCTGCTCACCGAACACGTTGCCGGCGCTGTCGGCAGATTCCAGAAAGCCGTCGGTCATCATCAGCACTCTGTCGCCAGGGGCGGCACCAACCCTCTCGAAATCGGCATTGAACTGATCTGGTGCAAGGATACCGAGGGGAAGATGCCGCGATGGCAATGCCAGGAGTTCTCCGGTGGTCCGGATCAGCCAGCCATCCGGCAGACCGCCGTTCCAGATCTGCAACTGATTAAGTTTGAAATCCGCCTCAATCATGGCGCCACAGCAGAACATGCCCGTCGGCAGAATCCGTTTGAGTTTCTGGTTGATCTCGCGCAACACGTCCTGGCCGTTAAAACCCTTATTGGCCATGCCGTAGAAGATCTCGGCTACAGGCATGGCGCCGATGGCAGCCGGCAGACCATGGCCGGTGAAATCCCCCATGAAGATCAGCATCCCGCCCGCCGGCCGGGGCGAGGCAAACAACACATCACCATTGAAAATGGACAGGGGCGAAGCGTGATAACGAATATTGGAGGCATCCAGGCAGCCGGAATGAGCCACGTTATCGAAGACCCGTTTGGCGATTTCCTGCTCTTCGGTAAGTTGTCGGTTGCGCTCACGAATGAGATCCCGCTGATCCGAGAGGGTCCGGTGCATCAATCGCATTCGGTTGAAAGCCTTGATCTTGGCTTCAATGATGATCCGGTTATAGGGCTTTCCCAGGAAGTCATCGCCACCGGCCTCCAGACATCGGGCCAGGGCACCGGCTTCAGACAGGGAGGTCAGGAAAATCAGGGGGACCAGCCGTTCGCCAGCCAGGAGCTTGATCTGACGGGCCGCTTCCATGCCATCCATGACCGGCATCAGGGCGTCCAGCAGCACCAGATCCGGCGCCTCCCGCTGGAAAACAGAGACCGCGTCCAGCCCGTTTGCCACATCAAGGACTTCGTGCCCCAGTCGCTTCAGCAGTGTTTTGAGGATCAGGCGATCGCTGTCTGAATCGTCAGCGATCAGTATTCTCAGGGGACGGCTATGTTCTGCAACGGAATCATCCATGAGTACTCCGGCAGTCCGCGAGCATCAGCGGATATTGAAAAGTTGCTCGAAATTGGAGATTGAAAGGATACGACGGACATCGTTATTGCAGTTTTCGATGACGATTCCTGCGCTGTCACCTCCGGCATAATCACGGAGTAACAACAGCATTCCCAGCGCCGAGCTATCCAGGTAGGTGGTGTCAGACAGATCCACAATGTAATTCCGGATGTTCGGATCACCGTGCTCGTAGGCATCACGGAACGCCTGATGGGTGCTGAAGTCGAAACGCCCCTCTATCCTGATAACAAGAGTCTGACCGTCATCATCGCGGCGCGTCTGGATCGGCATTCCAAAACCTCCCGGGCTATCAAGAGCAGCATTTGACCGGCGTGTACTACCAGCCCTACATCCGGTAAGGATAGCTGAGTGGTCTGATTTTGCATCTGTATTTGCTTGATGCGGAGCAAGATTCAGCGTCGACGTTGGTTAAAAGCCCGCCCCGCGGCCTCATCCGAAAGCTTCTGTTCCCGGAGATCCTGCTCCCTCTGCTCCTGCTGGCGGCAGGTTTCTATGTATTTTTCCATGCCCCGCCGGCGCTCCCAGGCGTGCTGCCATTCCTTTTTGCGCGCCTCGAAGACCTTTTCCGCCTGCTCCAGCTGCGTCTGTTGCTGCCGGATTACCTGATCCAGTTGCGCAATAAAGGCCTGCCACGCCTGGAGCCTGGACACCTGCACAATCCCCTGTTGGCTGTTGCGAATCTGATCCCGGTACTCCTGCTGGTAGCGATTCAGGTTCTGGACCTGTTCGCGCTGCTGCTCCGCCAGCTTCCTGGCCTCTCCCATTCGCTCCAGGGCTTCCAGCTCCTTGCGCTCCTCCAGGGAAAGAACCACTTCCAGACGCCGGGAACGCAGCATCAGGCATCACCTCCGCCGCCAGCTGCCGGATTCGGCACGGCCGACTTACGCCGATCGGGGGATCGACGCTCTGGCACCACCGCCAGCAACTGGTCAACACTTTCCTTCAGTGGTGCACTCTCATTCAGGCCCTGCTGCAGGAACTGGCGCATATTACCGATGTGAGTGATGGCAAAATCGGTCTCGGGATCGGAACCCTTCACGTAAGCGCCCACAGAGATCAGATCCCGGGCCTGCTGGTACCGTGAGTACACCTGCTTGAATCGCTGGGCCCTGGAAAAATGTTCGGTCTCGGTTACCTGCGGCATCACCCGGCTGATCGACGCTTCCACATCAATGGCGGGGTAGTGTCCCTCTTCGGCAAGCCGGCGGGAGAGTACGATGTGGCCATCCAGAATCGCCCGGGCAGCGTCTGCAATCGGATCCTGCTGGTCATCGCCTTCGGTTAGTACAGTGTAGAACGCCGTGATAGAACCACCTCCGGGGCGACCATTGCCGGTTCGCTCCACCAACTGGGGCAGTTTGGCAAATACCGAGGGCGGGTAGCCTTTGGTCGCCGGCGGCTCACCCACGGCCAGGGCAATTTCCCGCTGGGCCTGGGCGTAACGGGTCAGGGAATCCATCAACAGGAGCACGCGTTTGCCCTGATCCCGGTAATACTCGGCAATCCGGGTGGTCAGCATGGCGGCGCGCAACCGCATCAGTGGCGAATCGTCCGCGGGCGCGGCCACCACCACCGAGCGGGAAAGGCCCTCTTCGCCCAGGATGTCTTCGATAAACTCCTTTACCTCGCGGCCCCGCTCACCAATCAGGCCCACCACGGTGATGTCGGCATCGGTAAAGCGGGTCATCATGCCCAGCAACATACTCTTGCCCACGCCACTGCCGGCAAACAGACCCAGGCGCTGCCCCTGGCCGACGGTCATCAACGCATTGATCGCCCGTATACCCACATCCATCGACTGCCGCACCGGGGCGCGGTTCAGCGGGTTGATAATATCGCCGGTGAGCGCCACGCGGGCTTCGGCCTGCAAGGGGCCTTTTCCGTCCAGGGGCTCGCCACTGCCATCGACCACCCGGCCAAGCAGCTGGGGGCCAACCGGCACCCGGCTTGCGGCAGACAGAGGCACAACCCTGGCACCGGGCTTGAGCCCCTCGATTGCTGTCAGGGGCATCAGATACACCCGGTCGTCCTCAAAGCCCACCACTTCCGCCTCAACATTACCGGTGTTCTGGCCAAAAATGACACAGCGGTCACCGACCACCATGGGGCAGCCGACACATTCGAGGGTAAGGCCCACCATGCGGGTCAGTCGGCCGGAAAGTTCAGGCTCGGGCTCGTTTCCCAGAAACCCCTGAAAGCGGTTGAGGCGATCAGCGAGGCTCGAGGTCATCACCGTCACCTGTATTTTGCGCCGGCTTCGGATCGTCTGAGGAATCCCCGGTCTCCGGGGAATCCAGCACGTCCCGATGGAAACCGGTCAAGTCTTCCATCATGGAGTCCAGTTCCTCGGTTTCTCCGCCCTCACTGTCGCTCATCTGCTGGTCCAGCATGCTCTGCACGGCCCGCTGGAAACGTTTCTCAACTGTGAAATCCACCAGGCTGTGGCGGGTTTCCACCTTACAGCCACCGGGCAGAATACTGGCGTCTTCAATGACGGAAGCGGACGCTTCGAGGCGGGCGGTCACCTCGCGAACCATTTCACAGTCTTCCGGGTTTATATGGATGCGGATGTTTTCCGCGGTGGAGGGTAGCGCCTCCATGGCGCGGCGAACCACGTGACGGATCTGGGAGGAGTCGATGGTCAGTTCACGATAGACCACCGCCCGGGCCAGAACCGTGGTCAGGTTGACCAGAGAGGTTTCAAGTTCGTCCTCGTGGCGCTTGATCGGCAGCAGCAACTCACCGAGCAGATGTTCGAGACGGTCAAGCTTGGTCTCGATTTCCTTGCGGGTATCGTCGTAGCCCTGACTTTTGCCTTGCTCCCTGCCCTCTGCCAGGCCGGTTTCCAGCCCCTCCTGGTGGCCTTCCTCTTTGCCGGCCTTCAGGCCATCCTGGTAACCCTGTTCCCGGCCCTCGTTATAGCCGTCTTCCCGGGCCGCCTCGCGAATCTCGTCAATGTCGGCGGCGGTGAGGGGCTTGACCTCGCGCTCCTCTTCCCGCGCTACTTCATTGCCACGGGCATCCAGCAGGGGCAGCTCCCACCGTTCATAGGCGGTCAGCTGTTCCTTGGGAATGCGATTGACGTCACGGGTGGAATCTTTCATCACATCATTTCTTCGCCGGCACCGCCGAGGGAGATTTCACCGGCCTCGGCCATACGGCGTGCAATGGTGATAATGTCTTTCTGGGCGGATTCAACTTCGCTGACCTTGACCGGCCCCTTGGCCTCAAGATCATCCTGCAGCAATTCCGCAGCGCGTTTGGACATGTTCTTGAAGATCTTGTTCTGAACCTCCTCGTCGGCGCCCTTGAGGGCCACCACCAGCACTTCCGAGGACACTTCCCGCAACAGCGCCTGGATTCCGCGGTCGTCCACTTCCTTTAGGTTATCGAACACGAACATCAGGTCTTCGATGGTGCTGGCAAGGTCCGGATCCATATCCTTTATGGAATCCATCAGATTGCCTTCGATGCTCCGATCCATGAAGTTCATGATGTCCGCTGCCCGCTTGACCCCGCCAATGCGGCTGGTCTGGGAGGCGGCGCCACCCGAGAACTGCTTCTCCAGGATATCGTTGAGTTCCTGCAAGGCCTGGGGCTGGATACTCTCCAGTGACGCAACACGCATCATCACATCAAGGCGGACCTTCTCATCCAGGGTGCCAAGAATTTCAGCGGCCTGATCCGGATCCAGGTAGGAAATAACAATGGCCTGGATTTGCGGGTGTTCGTAGCGAATGATGTCGCCAACGGCCCGGGGCTCCATCCACTTGAGAGTATCGAGGCCGGTGGTATTGCCGCCAATCAGGATGCGATCGATCAGGCTGGATGCCTTGTCGTCGCCGAGCGCCTGGGTGAGCATCGTCCGGATGTACTCGTCATTGCCTACGCCAAGCCCGGTCTGCCCGCCTACGGCATCAACAAAGTGGTTCATCACGTAGGTCACTTCGTCCTTGCTGACATCCTTCATCTGGGCCATGGCCACGCCCACACGCTGGACCTCTTTGGGGCCCATATGCTTGAGGATTTCTGCGGCATCCGCTTCGCCCAGTGACATGAGCAGAATCGCAGCCTGCTCCACACGCGGAATTTTCCGCTGCGGCTTTGATGGCTCACCGCCACCCTGTTGATTGGCTTGCTCAGTCATCGACGTTCACCCACTGGCGCATTACCTGTGCGACCCGCGCCGGGTCTTCGGCAATCAACCCTTTCAATGCGTTCAGCTGCCTATCATAACCGTCTGTGGCACCCGGCAAAAGCAGATCATCCTGGGCGGACATGGCCTTGCGGAGCTCATCTCCACCCTCGATGTCATCAAGGCCCCCGTAACCACCGCCACTGCCGGAGCCGGAATCCAGGCCGCGTTCCCGCTGGCCACCGCCGGACAGGCTTTTAAGCGTTGGGCGCAGCAACCCCAGCACAAGCACCAGAATCACCAGGCCTGCGAGCACTTGCTTCATCAGATCCCAGAACCAGGGCTGTTCCCAGAAGGCCGGAGCCTCGAATTCAACGGATTCTTCCTGCGCAAATGCGGTATTCATCACCGTAACACTGTCACCCCGGGCAGCTGAATAGCCCACGGCGTCCCGAACCAGCATGCTGAGCCGCTGCAGCTCCTGCTCCGGCCAGGGCTCGTAGCTGACTTCGCCCGTTTGTGGATCCACTACTTTCATGTCGTCCACCGCCAGAGCCACGGTCACCCGCTTGACTCTGCCCAGCTCCTGACGTCGGTAGCTGACAGTACGATCCATTTCATAATTCCGCGTGGATTCACTTCGCACGTTGACCGGTGCTGGCGCCGCCTGCTCACCATCACCGCCGGCAGCCTGCTCTGGCACCGTAGCATTAGCCGGCGGCTGGTTTGCCAACGCACCGGGAATGCCGCCCTGTGCGCCGGCAGTGCGCCGTTCGGTCAGCTCACGCTCACTGCGCACCGCCTGCTGTTCGGGGTTGAACAATTCCTCTGCCTGCTCCACCGAGGAGAAATCGAGATCCGCCGACACTTCGGCACGATAGCGGCCATCACCCACGATAGGTCCGATGAGAGAGGCAACCCGACGCGTCAGACGCTCCTCGACTTTGGCGGTGTATTCGTATTGGTCCGCCATCTGATCCGCACTGCTCTGACTTTGCTTGCCCGTCAACAGATTGCCGTTTTGATCGACAACGGTTACGTGTTCCTTGCTCATCATGGGAACACTGCCGGCAACCAGATTCACAATAGCGTTGATCTGTTCCTGTTCCGGCCGGCGACCAGCGAAAACTTCAAGAAACACCGAGGCAGAGGGATCACGGGCATCGCGAACAAAGACAGAGCGCTCCGGGATAGCCAGGTGCACACGGGCATTCCGAACGCCACGCATGCTGGCAACGGTGCGGGCAAGCTCACCCTCAAGCCCGCGCCGGTATGAGATGGTTTCCATAAACTGCGACGTGCCGAGACCACGTTCCTGGTCCAGCAGTTCGTAGCCCATGGTTTGACGATCGGTGACACCTTCGGCCGCCAGCTTCAAACGGGCGTTGTAGACCTGATCCGAGGGAACCAGTAATGCGCCGGTGCGCGGATCCATCTTGTAGTCGATACCGTTGCTTTCGAGGATGGTGGTCACATCCTGGGGATTGTAGGATGAAAGATCACCCACCACCGGCTGATAATTCGGCTCCTGAGCCCAGAGCACGACCGCCAGCCCCAGCGCCACGCTGGCGGCAAGCCCCACCATAAGCCCGATCTGGCGCAGCAGGTTGAGCCGGTTGAACCCCATGAACAGGTCGCTACGGCTCTCTGGCGCGTCTCCCTCCCGGGCTGCGGGCATGTTGGAGGCATTGGTTTCTGCAGGTACGCTGGCCATGACTCTGCTCCGTTATCAGATCGGCATGTTCATAATGTCTTCGTAGGCCCGAACCACCCGGTTACGTACCTGGGTCAGCGCTTCGAAGGAGACAGAGGATTTCTGGGCGGCAATCATCACACGGGTGATGTCTACGTTCGGATCGCCCATGTCGTAGGCGGTTCGCAGATCCCCAGCCGTTTTCTGGAGGTCGTTCACGTTGTTCACCGCGTTGCTAAGCATGTCATTGAAGCTGGGCGTCTCCTGGGTTTCCTGAACCTGGCGAGGGCCGTCTATGCGACCACGAACCGATTGATCCTGCTCGACCCGCTGGTTCTGCATCATCTGTGAACGCAGGGACCGGATATCGGACAAAACACTGTTGATGTCGGCACGCTGAACCATAACTCTCTCCTGGCTCCGCCCTCCCAGGGACGGAATTGCTCTTGGGATAATCTTAGCTCCGGTGAAGCAATTGGCAGGCCAAGTAGATTTTAGATATAAATATCAGAAGGTTACGAACCCAAGGACGGAGTCGTGAAAGTTCCATGACGGACTTTTGACGAGGGGCAGGATGACCCCACCGGCATGGGGAATCGAAGATAAAAAAACGGCACCCCGAGGGGTGCCAATGAAGGAGTTCGTCTTGCAGGGGGTCAGACCAAGGCCATCTCGGCGTCCAGATCGATTCCGGCGTCGCGCATCTGGGCCAGCTTGTACCTGAGCGTCCGGGGGCTGATCCCCAATTGCTCTGCGGCCCTGTTGCGACGCCCACGCTCTTTCCGGAGTGTCTGAATAATAATACGGAATTCCTGCTGCCTCAGATCATCGCCCAGGGAAACCGCGCCTTCCGGTTCGCCGTCCTGTTCATCGCAGGACTGCTCGAGGGACGAAAC
>NZ_DDOI01000064.1:90889-94322 GCF_002341575.1 Marinobacter sp. UBA2498
CCGGTGATGCCCAGCTCCAGACACAGATCGCCAGAGTGAATGACATTTCCCTGGTGCAGCACCAGCGCTCGCTGGATGGCATTGTCCAGCTCCCGCACATTCCCCGGCCATTGATGATTCATAAGCGCACTTTTTGCGTCCTGGGCAAAGGTAATCCCGGTCAGCTTCATTTTGCGGCAATGCTTTTTAAGCAGCGAAGTAGCCAGTGGCATGATATCCAGCGGCCGCTCCCGGAGCGGCTGCCAGTGCATCGGGAACACTGTCAGACGGTAATAGAGGTCTTCCCGGAACTTGCCTTCGCGAACGTAATCCGCCAGATCCCGGTTGGTGGTCGCTACAACACGGACATCCAGGCTGATGGTTTTGCGACCACCAACCCGCTCGACTTCCCGCTCCTGCAATACCCGCAAGAGCTTGGACTGAAGCCCCAGATCCATCTCCGAAATCTCGTCCAGCAGAATGGTGCCGCCGTTGGCCTGCTCGAATTTGCCGGGCGAGGAGGCGACGGCACCGGTAAAGGCACCTTTCTCGTGACCGAACAGGATAGCCTCCAGCATGTTTTCCGGTATTGCAGCACAGTTGATCGCCACGAATGGCTGCTCTGACCGCGGGGACTGCTGGTGAATGAACCGGGCAAGGACTTCCTTGCCAGTTCCGCTTTCCCCCGAGATCATGACGGTGGAATCGCTTCCAGCCACTTTGGTCGCCAGCTGGAACATCCGCTTGCTGATCGGGTCTTCAGCCACCGGCTCATCACTGGCTTTCTCACGCCCGCCGCCAACAACCTTGCTGACAGCATCCACCAGGAAACGCGGTTCGAATGGCTTCACCAGATAATCGATAGCACCGGCCTGCATGGCGGATACCGCATCGCTGATCTGGCCATAGGCCGTGATCAGCATCATTGGCAGGCCCGGGTACAGCCGCTGCACCTCTGCCAGAAGCTGGTGCCCTGACAGACCCGGCATGTTGACATCACTGACCACCATATCCACCGGAGCCTCGGCCAGTCGCTCAAGGGCTTCGCTGGCATTGCATGCTTCCCGAACCCGGAATTTTGCCAGTTCGAGGGTGGTTACCAGCGCTTCACGCAGGTCATGGTCGTCCTCAACAATCAGAATCTGGGCCTTGGCCATGGTTGCCTCCGATCAGTGTCTGTTACGTAATTGCGGCAAACGCAGGGTGGCTACAGCACCGCCCTGCTCCGGCGATTCAATGGAAAACCGTCCCTGATGCGCCTTGATAACGGCCTGTACCACTGCGAGGCCGAGACCCGTGCCATGGGACTTGGTTGTGTAAAAAGCTTCGGTCAGCCGGGCAGCGTCCGAGAGCTCAAAACCTGGGCCGTTGTCCACAACCCGGATGACCAGTTCCCCGGTTTCCTCGGTTACCCGAACCGCCACATGGCGAGCGCCGGCCTCCAGGCTGTTATTCACCAGATTGGTACAGGCACCAACAAGGGCATCCCTATTACACATCAGCCGGCAGTCGCTGGAGATCTTGTTCTCGAGATTCACTGTCGCGCCCGGAGCCGGCTTCAGCCCCTCGACTGCCGATGCCAGTGCAGAGACCAGTTTGTCGGCAGATAACTCCTCGGCCAGCCGGGTTTCGCCCCGGGCGAAAATGAGCATATCCCGCACCTGCTGTTCCAGGTGGGTCAGGCGCGACATCAGGCGGGAAGCACAGCGCTGACGCATTTCTTCGTCCAGATCCTCCTGGCTCAGATGGCCACCATAAAGAATGGCCGCGGACAGCGGGGTACGGATCTGGTGAGCGAGAGACGCAACCATCTTGCCCATGGCAGACAGACGCTGGGCGTGAGCCAGCTGCGCCTGAAGGTGCCGTGTTTCGGTGAGGTCTGTCAGCAGGATCAACTGGCCGGGCTGGTTTTCCATGGTCCGGATCTCGATGCTGACCCTGCGACCATCCTTCAGAGACACTTCGTGACCATCGTCCCGCCGGGGCGCAAAACAGCGATGGATGACATCAACCCAGCGGGCACCGTCGAGGGGCTCCCCCAGAAGCGCAATGGCTGCCGGGTTGGTCTGCGTTACCACGCCCTGGCTATCCAGAACGACAACGCCGGCAGGCAGTGCGTTCAGCAAGGTGGACAGACGATCTGCCAGCTGCTCTTTTTCTTCAAGCTCCTGCTGACGCTGGAGCGATTCCTGGTTCAGCTCGCCGGAAAGCTGGTTGACCCGGGATTCGAGGGTCCGGTAGGAGTCAGTGATCTGCCGCGACATCCGGTTGAACAATTCCAGGGCGGTATCCACCGCCTCATCGTCCTGCTCCGGAAACAAGGCGGTAACCTTGTCATTGACGTCCGCCGCAGCGTTGGTCTTTGTACCGCCCGCGCCGGACTGAAGAACAAATTGTGCCTGACTCATAACCTGACTCCCCGATCGGCCCGTCGGTTCGGGCCTCATAGTTCGGATACTTCGTTTGCAGGTTGTTAAGCCAGCACCGTGCCAACTTGATTTTTTCTATATATTTCAGGAGGAAAGAGAATTCAGAAAGAGAGTGATGCCAATTTTACGTCGGTCAGAAACGGAAACGGCGCCTCAGGTTACGAACCTTTGACGCCGCTTCAGTAGCTTTAAAATCCGGACGATCCGGCTCAGGACTCCTCGGATTCCTCTTCCCTCAGCCCGTACTTGCGAACCTTCTCTACCAGAGTAGTGCGTCGGATCCGCAGCTTCTCGGCAGCCCTGGCCACAACACCGCCGGCCTCGTCGAGCGCCTGCTGGATCAACTGTTTCTCGAGGTTGGAGAGGTAATCCTTCAGGTCGATACCGTTCACCGGCAGCAATGCCGGGGCATCCAGGCCCACCAGGCCAGGAATACCGGAAGGCATACCGGTGTCCTCCACCGGGCGATTCTCATCATAGTCGTCAACGTAGCGGAACTTCTTGGGCAGCTCCTGCACGCCGATTACGCCGTAGGGATGCATGATCGACAGGCGTTCGACAAGATTCGCCAGTTCGCGCACATTGCCGGGCCAGTCGTGCCGGCAAAGGCTCATGATGGCCGCTGAATTCATCCGCAGCGATCCACGCTTCTCTTTTTCCATCCGGGAAATGAGTTCGTTAATCAGGAGGGGAATGTCTTCCACCCGGTCACGCAGGGCCGGCATCTCGATGGGGAACACATTCAGGCGATAATAGAGGTCTTCCCTGAAATCCCCGGATTCAATCATGTCTTCCAGGTGCTTGTGTGTGGCGGCGATTACCCGCACATCTGCAGACTGGGTGCGATTGCTTCCCACCCGCTCGAAAGTGCGCTCCTGCAGAACCCGGAGAATCTTGACCTGCATGTTGAGCGGCATGTCTCCGATCTCATCGAGAAACAGAGTGCCCCCCTCGGCCATCTCGAAGCGCCCTACCCGGGCCGTGATGGCTCCGGTAAAGGCCCCTTTTTCATGGCCGAACAGCTC
>NZ_DDOI01000152.1:0-156 GCF_002341575.1 Marinobacter sp. UBA2498
TTGACAGTGGCCCGTTCGCTTCACGGGAGCGGGCGGAAACAGGCCTCAAACGCTTTCTGCACGTGGTCCGTATGCTGCCGGAAGAACAACAGCTTCACTGACAGGCCTTCGTGCCCGTCTAGACCATGACGGGCACCAGCCACACGTCTACTGCCC
>NZ_DDOI01000152.1:249-2791 GCF_002341575.1 Marinobacter sp. UBA2498
CCAGCCACACGTCTACTGCCCACAGGCAGATCAGGGCCATGACGCCGGCAATAACATCGTCAACCATGATACCCAAACCGCCAGGCAGGTGCTGGTCCAGCCAACTGATGGGCCACGGTTTTGCAATGTCAAAAAGCCGGAACAGAGCGAACGCCCCCAGAACCCCATAGATAGTGTCAGGGAAGAGGCCAAGGGCAATCCACATCCCGACGAATTCGTCCCAGACAATGCCGCCATGGTCGTGAACCTTCAGGTCTTCAGCGGTCTTTCCGCAGAGCCAGATACCTACGATAAAAGCAGCCAGTACCACCAGCCAGTAGCCCACGGGCGGCAACCAGGCGAAGACGTACCACAGCGGAATCGCGGCCAGGCTGCCCCAGGTACCGGGAGCCCTCGCCGTCGCGCCACTGCCAAAACCAAAAGCGAGCAAGTGTACCGGGTTCCGCAAAAAGCCCGGCGGCAGTATGACTGCAGGCGCCTCCGGCTCCGGAGTCGGGCCTTCCTGACTCATGATTCACTCCTGAAATGATCAAAACCCGCAGGTAGCACCTCCGAACTGCAGTCGGCGCCATCGAGATACAGCCCTTGCTCAGCCTCGACCGAACCGATCACGGTAAGCTGGCTCGTGAGAGAGGCCGGTGCGCGGTCCCAGTTTTCCCGGGGGAAACACAGGCACAGTTCGTAATCGTCTCCCGAACGCAATGCGTAGTCCAAAGCCTTCTCGCCCTTGAGCCTGACAAGCTCCGGCGAAAGCGGTAACCTGGCACTCTCGATCCGGGCCCCCACCCCGGAAGCATCCAGAATATGCCCAAGATCAGCCAGCAAACCATCAGAGATATCAATTCCGGCGCTGGCATACTGGCGAACCCCTGCCCCAAGAGCCAGCTTGGGGCGGGGCCGGTGGTAATGCTCCAGCACGGCGAGCATGTCAGCGGAGGGGGCAGGTTCAGAGAGATAATCAAGGGCAGCGCCAGCGTCGCCCAGGGTTCCCGACACCGCAATCAAGTCGCCGGGACGGGCGCCCGAGCGTCGAATTCCGCCCCCCTGCTCCACGGTGCCATGCACCTGCAGGCTCAAAGTAAGCGGGCCGGAGGTGGTGTCCCCACCCGCCAATTCAAGACCGAACGCCTCGCTGGCACTTCTCAGCCCTCTCGAGAAGTCTTCAAGCCACTGCTCATCCAGGGCCGGCAGGGTCAGCGCAAGAGTGAAACATTCCGGGTCGGCACCCATGGCAGCGAGATCACTGGCTGCTGCGGCGAGCGCACGCCAACCCAGGTAATCCGGGCGATAGTTTCGGGGGAAATGGACACCTTCAACAAAAGCATCCACGGAAAAGACAAGATCCCGGCCGGCGGGTATCCGCTGAATCGCGCAGTCATCCCCCGGCCCGAGAATCAGGGCTCGGGATTTCTGCCGCCCGGAGAGCGGCAGAAAGTAACGCCGAATCAGCTCGAACTCGCCCATGGGCTAGCGGGAGCGGGTCTCAGCGAGCCGAAGTCGGCCGCTCAGCTTGTCGAGGATGCTGTTGACGAACTTATGGCCCTCGGTGCCGCCGAAGCGCTTGGCCATTTCAATGCCCTCGTTGATAACCACCTTATAGGGCACATCCAGCCGATGCTTCAGCTCATAGGCCCCAAGGCGCACGATAGCCAGCTCCACCGGATCCACCTCGTGAATGGGCCGATCAAGAAAAGGCTCGATCAATTTGTCCAGCTCGCCCTGCTCACGATGGACACCACGGAGCAGATCGCGAAAATACAGCAGATCAACCTTGGTCATGTCATTGTCGACCATGAACTCGGCTTCAATGTCAGAAATCGCCGTCTTGCTGAAATGGCGCTGATAGAGCCCTTGCATGGCCAGGGCCCTGGCACGGCGTCGATCACCGGCTTTCGGTTTGCCGGACGGGGCCGGCTGCGGTGATGTACCTTCAGTGTCACTCATTACTCACCCAGCTTCTTGAAAAGGCTGACCATTTCAAGGGCGGTGATCGCCGCTTCCGCACCCTTGTTACCGGCCTTGGTGCCCGAACGCTCGATGGCCTGCTCGATGGAGTCCACTGTCAGGACACCGAAAGTCACCGGCACGTCAGTATCAAGACTGACAGCGCCAATACCACTGGAGGCTTCGCCGGCAACGTACTCGAAATGAGGCGTTCCGCCACGGATGACCGCACCCAGGGCGATAATCGCATCGTACTCGCCGGTTTCTGCAACGCGCTTGACCGCCAGGGGCATTTCATAAGCTCCCGGCACGCGAACAATGGTGACGTCATCATCGGAAATACCGTGACGGCGCAGGGTGTCCAGCGCACCCTCAACCAGGCTTTCTACAACAAAGCCGTTAAAACGGCCCACCACCAGGGCATAGCGCCCACTGCACTCGGTAAAATCACCTTCAATTACTCTGATATCTGCCATTGATGGCTCCTTCACGTGTCGCGGCATCGGGGCCACGACCGGGTTTATCATTCGGGGGTATAGGGAACGTATTCAACAACTTCCAGATCGAAACCGGAAATGTCCGAGAATTTGATCGGCGG
>NZ_DDOI01000056.1:0-5526 GCF_002341575.1 Marinobacter sp. UBA2498
CAAGATCGTCCAGGGAGTCTCTGATAAACGCCCATTGACGGCCGCTGGTGTCCGGCAGTTGCCAGTATTCGTCCTCGATCACATACAGCGGTATGACCGGTTCGCCCAGGCTGGCCGCTGCCACCAGGGGGGCATGATCCCGGGTACGCAGGTCGCGCTTGAACCACACCACGGTGGTCATGAGAGTGCGTTCCGCTCGCGCCGGCAACGTTCGCTGCAGTAGCGAACATTTTCCCAGTCCTTCGCCCATTTTTTGCGCCAGGCAAACGGGCGCTGGCAGACCGGGCAGGTTTTCTCCGGGAGATTGAGTTTCTTATGGGGCACCAGTGTCTTCCATTCGGGATGTAGGGCTTTCTACGTCTGCTCCGCAGGGCGGGATCAGCGCCCGAGGCGGCGACAGGTATGGGTATCAGGAGCGTGATCCCCGTGCCAGCTGGGCCAGATCTTCACTGATCTGCTCTGGCGACAGTCCGGGTCGCAGGAGCAGCCGGGCGTTGCCGTCGCGATCGAAAACGTAAACGGCGCTGCTGTGTGAAACGTTGTAGTTGCCGCTGGCGTCGGGTTCGTCGTAACCGAAGGTGGTCCGGTAGCGTTTGGCGAGTTTTCGAAGCGCGGGTTCTTCTGCAGTCAGGCCAACGACCCGATCGCCGAAGAAATTCACGTAACTGGCCAGGCGTTCCGGGGTATCCCTGCGCGGGTCAACGCTTACGAACAGGGTGGTGACGTCGTCCCGATACTTTTCGGGAAGTTGCTGAACCGAGCGGCGCAGATCAGTCAGCGTGGTCGGGCAGACATCCGGGCAGGAGGTGAAGCCGAAATACACCAGGCGGATGTTGCCCTGCGAGTCTGCGGGAGTGACAGTGTTTCCGTCGGTGCCCTGGAGCTGGAACTGGAGCCTGGGCATCAGGCCCGAGATGTCCTTGCCATGCCAGCTTTCCTCATTCCCGGCACAGCCGGCGAGCATCAGGGCAACGAAAACAGGCCATAGTGGCAGCGTTCTGTTCATGCGTTTCCTCCTGCCATCGAGCGGCTTTTGGGGAATTTGCCATCTTCATGCATGGCCCGGCGGAGCACAATCAGGATGCCAATGATGCTCATCATGGCCGGGGGAATCCAGGTCAGCAGACCGCCCAGTAACTGGTCGGTTTCCGGGGGCATGGGCCAGGCCCGGCCGCAGACTTCGTAGACGTCATAAACCATGCCGCGGGAAAACACGATCCAGGCCCCGAGAATCATCTGGGGGATCGCCACCAGCGCCAGCAGGAGTATACGTTTGCCGTAGCCCAGGGCACTGGTGATGGCCGGGGAGCGGGGATCAAAGATCAGCCACCAGAACAGCAGGCCATCCAGCAGCATGCTCCAGTTCATGATCCAGTAGAGCTGCCGGCTGAGCATGGCGTCAAAATGGATGGGCGGCCAGAGCCAGAAGTAGACCAGTCCCACGAACAGAACCGAAGCGATAACCGGTTGCTGCAGCAGCCGGTAAATCCAGCCCAGCGGCTGCAGCCAGTAGCGTACAGACGGTGAAATCTTCTGGTACCAGAATCGCATCACCGGCAGAGGGTTAGATAGCGCAATCAGGATCGGCCCCAGGTGGTGAAGAATCAGGTGCTGGCCCCGATGGACGAAAAACATGTACTGGGAGTAGTAATCAAATCGGGTCTGCATCACCGCGTAACAGAGCATGACCCCGAGCGTGAAAGTGATGATGCGGCCCGATCCCGGCCGGTCCTGCTCCGGCATCCTCAGTAGCCCGACACCATAAAACCCGAGCACCAGCATATAACTGAGCAGGGTCAGCGGTGAAAAATCATAGGGCAGCAGGTAGCTCGATACTGGCATGGATCAGACTCGATGCGTGCACGCATTGGAAACCGGGTTTATCTTTCTTGTCAGTACCGCCGAGTTTTGCCGGCCCGGCGGCGGATTTCAAGGCCGGCTTGAGGCAACTTCTGATGGAGGCGGGGCATGGCCCGATTTTGCGATTCCATTTCAGCACCGTCGGTGTTGATCTTTGACTGGCACGGCACCCTCGTCGACACCCACGATGCCATGTTCAGTGCCATGGAAGATATGCTGCCGCAACTGGAAGAGCTGGGGCTCGTGGAGCGGCTGCTGCCGGAGGATAAATGCCGTACCGGCGACGACGCGCGCCTGGTGCGCTACATCCGGATCTTCCGGCGCCTGCATCCGCGTATTCTGGCAGAGCGGCGGGTTTCAAGGACGGACATTTTCAATGCCATCTTTGGCGACGACAAAGAAGCCAAGCTGATTGCCCACAAGGCCTACAACGAGGCCTACCGACGTTATTTCGGGCAGGTAAAACCGTTTCAACCTGGCGCGTATGAGTACCTCAGCGCCCTGAAAGCGATGGGTATCCGCCTGGCGGTGTCGACCAATCGGAACCGCGAATTCCTGGAGCGGGAATTACAGACGGTAGATGAAGGCCGATGGCGACGCCTGTTCGATGCCACGGTCTGTGCCGACGATGTAACCGAGTACAAGCCCGACCCCGAGGTGATTCTCAAGGCGCTTGAAAAGCTCGGTCTGCCAGCGGATGAAACGGCCTGGTATGTCGGCGACAGCTACGTCGACATGCTCACCGCCAACAAAGCCGGCGTGTCGGGCGTGTTCTACAACGGCGCCTGCTGGGAATCCGGCCGGATCGACAGCTGGTTTTCGCACCGGGACGCGCCGGCGGCCATTCTGGACAGCTTTGAGGACCTCATGGACCTTTTAGCCCTGCTTGAGCGGAGCCAGCCGGAGGCCTTCGAGCAGACGCCTGCCGAGGTTCGACCCCGGCCCTTTCCGCCGCCAAAGCGACCCGAGCCGAGAATTGAGCCGGACTGGCACCCGGCGGTGGTCAAGCTCATCCGTCCGGCAGTCATCCTGTTCGACTGGCACGCCACCCTGGTAGATACCCTCGACGCCATGTACCACGCGGTGGACGACATGCTGCCGGATTTCCACAAACTCAAACTGATGGACCGCATGGTGGCGCCTGAAGACAGCAAAACCCCGGAAGATGTGAAGCTGGTGGCCTACGTGCGGGAGTTTGCGAAGCTGCATCCGAAGGTGAAGGCAGACCGCAAGATTTCCCGAACCGATATCTTTGAGGTGTTGTTCGGGGATGACCAGGAAGCCAAGCAGATTGCCCACCAGGCGTTCAACCACCACTACCGGAAACACTACGGTACCGTGAAGGCGTTTGAGCCGAAGGTGCGCGAAGTTCTGGAAGGGTTACGGCGTCTGGGCATTCAGGTGGGGGTGATTACCAACCGGGATCGTGAGTTTTTCGAGCACGAACTGGCGGCTGTGGAGGACACTGGCTGGACGCATCTGTTTGATGTTGACGTCTGCGGCGACGATACACCCCTGCGCAAGCCCCACCCGGATCAACTGCTGCTAGCGGTCCAGAAACTGGATTATCCGCCTGATCCGAGTGTGTGGTACGTGGGCGATAGCACGACTGACGTTATTGCCGCCAAGCGCGCGGGCCTGACCTCGGTATTCTTCAATGGGGCCCAGTGGGATCTGCCCTGGCTGAACAAGATTTTTCCGGGTACCCACAAACACCCGGATAAGCCGGATGTGGTGGTCAATGACTTCTCGGAGTTCTGGGCCCTGGTGTTGGCCTGTGAAGTCGGACCGCCCTGAGTGTCTGCTTTGCCGGGAGGACGATTGAATCAATCAGTATTGTTCAGAGTCGCTCAGTGCTTCCTCGATACTGAGACCGATCACGATCACACCGAGGGCCGGTTCCCCGTGATCACTCAAAACCGGCCTGCTGGCGGTAACCTGGAATCTGGCCGCGGACTTGTCGTACCGAATGGGTGAGAGGTATATCGGTGGATCGCCGCCGGGTTGGGTTGCCTGATTTTCAATGACTTTCTGGAATTTGGGCTCATCACCTTGCCAGTAGTCTGAGGTGAGCTGGCTCATCGCTGCGAGGGTTCCCATGTCATTGACCAGCATTACCTCTGTGACAAGGCCCTGGTGGGAATGTTGCCACGCCTGCAGCGCTTTGGAGCCTGGAAGTGCCAGTATGTCCGCTGCCAGATCTGGCACTGCAAGGGGTGACAGCGCCGTCCATTGGCTGTCGATGGTCATTACGTCAGTAAAGCTCTCCTGCCTGGGTCCTTCCTCGATGATCTGGCGAACATCGAGGATGCTGTTCATTTCCTTGAAAAGCCGGCTCGACAGCTCCGAAATGCGTCGATCTTCTTCCTGTGACAGCGCAAGTTGCCCAGCCATACAGCTGTTCAGCGTGCGGTTGAATATGCCGAGAAATTCGGGGTTGTCTGAGGTAAAGGTTTCGCCCAGATAAAGGTAGAGCGGGGCATAGCGAACGAAGTGCGCACGGAGCTGCGTGCCGGCCAATTCTTTGGCCTGGCGCAGACGATCCATGACTCGCTCATCCATCAGGGCGGTATCAATCCGGCCCCGCTTGAGCAGGGCCAACAGCTGTGAGGGGGAGGATACGCTCAGGAAAATCCCATAGCCTTTAGCGCTCAGCCAGGCCTCTTCGTTGCTGCCGGCGACAACGCCTATTCGAAGGTCTTTGGTAAACGCTTTGTCATCGCGAGTGAAAAAGTACCATTTCTCAAGCGCTACCGGATCGCTCCGTGTGGCAATGGTGTCGAGTTCTGCGGAAGGATCAATGGCAAAATAGCCATCGATCATATTGCGTTCCAGCGAATGTATGGCACGGTTCTGGGGCGTAATCCGGATGCGGGTTGACCAGCCGGCCCGGTTGGCAGCACAAATCACCGTGTCTGCGGTTTCACCGGAGATCTGACTTTCTCCACCCGTGTCAGAGCCCACCATCTGATACGGCGGGCTTTCAAAGGTGTAGAGGTTCAGGATTGGAGGCTGGGCCTGGCAAAGGGGTGATGCCAGTACAGTTGTCAGACCCACTGCCAGTCGAAGGTTCATCGTAGGTGCCGCGTCCGTGGTGTTAACAATCCTGATGTCAGGCTAGCACCAATGTGGGGCTTTTGCCGCACAAGTGCAGGACATATTGGCGTAAACACCTGCTTTGCGGAAGCCGACCGATGTTGGGGTTAAAGCTTCTCCAGGTTCGTCAACAAATACCCGGCGCGCTGGAGCAGCGCTTCCCGTTTCTCGGGCTTCTGCTTGTCCCAGTTCCGGTACATCATGCCCATACGCGGGTTTTTGGCAAAGTCGTCCCGATGGCGATCGATGAAATGCCAGTACAGGGCGTTGAACGGGCAGGCGTCATCTTCGGTGGCCTTGTTCACCTTATAATGACAGTTGGCGCAATGGTCCGACATGCGCTGGATATACTTGCCGCTGGCGGCGTAGGGCTTTGAGCCCAGGTAGCCGCCATCCGCGTGCATGACCATCCCCAGCACGTTGGGCAGTTCCACCCAGTCATAGGCATCGGCGTACACCGCCAGGTACCAGTCACAGATTTCCTCTGGCTTGATACCCGCCAGCAGCGCGAAGTTGCCGGTAACCATCAGCCGCTGAATATGGTGGGCGTACGCGTTGCGGCGGGTGGCA
>NZ_DDOI01000056.1:5709-6233 GCF_002341575.1 Marinobacter sp. UBA2498
GCACGAACTCGCGCCAGCCCAGTATCTGACGGATAAATCCCTCCACCGCGTTGATCGGTGCACGGCCTGAATACCACGCCTGAGCGGCCGCCTCGCAAACCGCCACCGGATCCAGAAGCCCGGAATTGATGTAGGGCGACAGGATGGAATGAAACAGCCAGTCCTCGTTGTCCGAAATCGCGTCCTGATAATCGCCAAAGCAGGGCAGGGCATAATCGATGAAGTGTTCGAGCGCTCCCTGCGCGTCCTCGGCGGTAACGGCAAAATGGAAGTCGTCGGTGGTGCCGAAGTGATCGCTGAAATGCTCATCCACCAGGGCGATCACATCCCGAGTAATGGCATCCGGCTCTATCCGGAATGGCGCCGGGGCCGGCGGCTTGCCGGTCCATTTCTTCCGGTTGTCGGCATCGAAATTCCACTGCCCGCCCTCGGGCTCACCGTCGGAGGCCATCAACAAACCGGTCTTGCGCCGCATCTCCCGGTAGAAGAATTCCATCCGCAACTGCTTGCGGCCCTCGGCCCAG
>NZ_DDOI01000056.1:6335-6706 GCF_002341575.1 Marinobacter sp. UBA2498
GCTTGCGGCCCTCGGCCCAGTCGGCAAACTCCTGCTTGGTGGCAATAAACCGTGTATCCGGCCGAATCTCCACTGGCACCCCAAGGCGTTCGTGCCAGCTACTGATCTGCTCATGCAGCCGCCATTCGCCACACTCGGTGGCGATTACTTTGTCCGCATTGATCCGCTTCACCTGTTCGCCAACCACTGCTTCAAGGCTCTGGTGTTGGTTGTCCGGATGATAGCTCTGGTAATGAACCTGCCAGCCATCGCTCTCCAGTTGCCGGGCAAAGTGACGCATGGCGCTGAACAACAGCACGATTTTCTTCTTGTGGTGGTTGGTATAGCTGGCCTCTTCATGTACCTCCGCCATCACCACCAGATCCCGATCC
>NZ_DDOI01000056.1:6776-7371 GCF_002341575.1 Marinobacter sp. UBA2498
CCAGATCCCGATCCCGGTCGGCGTTTTCGAGTGCGCTGATGTCTCTCGTTAATTGGTCGCCGAGGATCAGAATCAGGTTGGCCATGGTGAGGAGTTCTCCAGTCGGTCAGGTTGCGGGAGCAATGACATCAGCCAATGCCCACAAAGGGGTAAATCAAGTACGCCAACAGCCCAAGGGTGGTTCAGTAACCGGGCTGGTAAACTGAATCCAATGCTCAGCTGACCCGCATCAAAAAGGAACGCAAAGGATTGCCCTAAAATGCGCGAGCTTCCTTGAACATGGGGTCAGATGAAACTTTCATCTGACCCCGATTTCATCTGACCCCGAGTTTGCCATGACCTCCACACCCGCACTCAAAGCCCAAGACTCAACACTGCCAGAATTCATCTGGGATGACGCCCTGATTCGCCGCTACGACCTCAGCGGCCCGAGGTACACCTCCTACCCCACGGCCGTGGAGTTCAACCAGAACTACCCCATTGAAGACATGGTCAAAGCTGCGGCTCGCAGCAAGGCCAGTGGCCGGCCGTTGTCGCTCTACACCCACCTGCCATTCTGCGCGCACCTTTGCTACTACTGCGCCTGCAACAAGGT
>NZ_DDOI01000056.1:7441-7737 GCF_002341575.1 Marinobacter sp. UBA2498
ACTACTGCGCCTGCAACAAGGTCATCACCAAAAAGCGTGACAAGGCGATGCCCTATGTTGAGCGGGTGCTGAAAGAGGCGGCTATCCAGTCAAAACTGTTCGGGGCCGACCGGCCGGTGACACAGCTGCATTGGGGTGGCGGTACCCCCACGTTTTTGCCTAAAGATGTGATGGAACACCTGATGGCGGGATACGGGGAGCTGTTCAACCTGCAAACCGGCGATGAGCGGGATTACAGTGTAGAGATCGACCCGCGGGAAGTGGACCAGGATACCCTGCCAACCCTGTGGAACCTG
>NZ_DDOI01000056.1:7916-9399 GCF_002341575.1 Marinobacter sp. UBA2498
GCTTCAACCGGATCAGTCTGGGGGTACAGGATGTAAACCCGGAGGTTCAGAAAGCAGTGAACCGTATCCAGCCCCGGGCCATGACCGAAGCGGTGCTCAACGAGGCACGGCGCATCGGCTTCCGGTCCATCAACCTGGACCTGATTTACGGCCTGCCATACCAGACGCCGGAAAGCTTTGCCGAGACCCTGGAAGCGGTGATCGAGATGTCGCCGGACCGGCTGTCAGTGTTCAGCTATGCCCACCTGCCGGACCGTTTCTATCCGCAGACCCGGATTCAGGGCGACACCCTGCCCAGTCCGCAGCAGAAGCTGACCATCCTGCATAACACCATCAACCGTTTGCTGGACGCCGGGTACGAATACATTGGCATGGACCACTTCGCCAAGCCGGACGACAGCCTGGCGGTGGCGCAACGAGAAGGCCGTCTGCACCGGAATTTCCAGGGTTACACCACCCATTCCGAATGCGATCTGGTTTCCCTCGGCGTTTCCGCAATTGGTCAGACGGACGATGCCTATTTCCAGAACAATCACGACCTGCCTTCCTGGGAAGCATCCATTGATGCCGGCCAACTGGCCATCACCAAAGGCGTCAACCTGACCCGGGACGACCGAATCCGCCGCTGGGTGATCGGCCAGCTGATTTGCCAGTTCCGGCTGGACCGTCAGCTGTTTGCAGATGTCTGGCAGGAAGATCTGAACCGCTATTTTGCCGATGAGCTCAGCCGTTTGAAGCCCATGGTTCAGGATGAACTGATTGCCGATGACGGTAACGCGCTTCAGGTTCAGCCTGCAGGGCGGTTGCTGATCCGGGCGATCTGCCAGATTTTTGATTTGTACCGCAAAGAGGGCGCCAGCCAGCGGTTCTCGCGGATTATCTGATAGTAGCGGCATGGTCGGGGTCAGAAGAGTGCTTGCTTCTGACCCCATGTTCATTTGCAGAGCCAAAAAAGGGGCTGTCCGTTTCCGGAGAGCCCCTTTTGCGTCTTGCTAGTATCAGCTGTAGGCCGGCACCTTGAACTCGTTGGCAAGGTCCTGAAGGACCCTGGCCAGCCGTGCCTGCTCGCCGGTCACCTGGGTGATTTCCTGGGAGCCGGTCAGCGTCAGTATGGCGGCTTCACTGACTGATTCCATGCTGCCCGCCAGCTCCCGGGTAACCGCCACCTGCTCTTCAGAGGCGGTCGCAATCTGGCCGGCCATATCGGAGATGCTGTTCACGTCGGTCAGGATATCCGCGAAGGTCTGCTCCAGCTCGGACGCCTGCTCACTGGTGGCGTTAGCCAACTTATGGCTTTCGACAATCGAGCGGCTGGCATTGTCTGTAATGCTCTGAAAGCTGGTGATAATCTCCTCGATCTGGGTGGTGGATTCATGGGTCTGTTGCGCCAGAGTGCGGACTTCGTCGGCGACCACCGCAAACCCTCGACCATGCTCGCCGGCGCGGGCGGCTTCAATAGCCGCGTTCAGCGCCAGCAGGTTGG
>NZ_DDOI01000107.1:0-1577 GCF_002341575.1 Marinobacter sp. UBA2498
GCGGCTGTATTCACGAGGTGTCCCATGCAAGCCAAGCATCAAGTCCAGGTATCCCAATCCCAACAGGCCCAGGTTGCCCGCCTGCTGCTGCAGGCCAATCTCGCCTATGGGGAATCCAACAGCAACGGCCTCAGCCATATCCGGCGGCTAAAGGCCCGGCAGGAATGCCGGGGCTATCTGAACGAGGCGCTGGCTCTGGAGCCGCAGAATGCCGGTGGGCTGGGATTGCTTGGCCGTGTGGAGATGGACGACGGGCAGCTTGAGAAGGCACACACCCTGTTCAACGCCAGCCTGGACCATCAGCCGGGCCAGGTTCAGCAGTATTGCAACCTGGGTTACTGGGCACTTAAAACCGAGCGACCGGCGCTTGCGGAGCAGTATTTCCTGCAGGCCCTGGAGTGTGACCGGCAATCTGCCGCCGCTTTCTGTGGCGTTGCCCATTCCAAGCGACTGCAGGGGCAGTTTGATGTGGCTTATTTGCATTATCGCAAGCTTCTGGAAACCGGCGCTGAATGGGATTCCGTATACAGCGGGATGCTCACTTGCGCCCAACACCTGGAAGTAAACAAGGCGGATTCCGCCCTGGCCCAGGATGCTATCGCCCTTCTCCAGCGGGATGGTCTGCCACATCAGGAATTGGGCCGGTTTGTCAGCGCCATTATTAATCACCAATATGGCCTGGATAACCCGGACGCACAGATTTCCCTTGAGGCTGCCAGTGAAGACGAACTGCTGATCCTGGCCCTCCAGAAAACCCTGATGCCCAATCCTGCGGTGGAAGAGCTGGTTACCCTGCTGCGTCGGGCAATCATTGCCGAAGTCGCACAAACCGTTGAACTTCGCGACGAACTGCAACGCCTGACACTGGCCCTCGCTCAATACGCCGACAGAACCGGCTATGCCCTGGCAGCTGAAGACGATGAAGAACGACTGGCCTCTGCTATCAACGACAGCATCCAGGCCCAGTTCGCCCTTGGTGAGGAACAGGACGGGCTCATCGGCTCACTGATGATCAGCGCAATGTATGGCGCCCTCTTCCACCAGCCCTTCGCGGTGCAACTTGGCCAGTGGAACCTGGTGGACTGGCCCCTGGCACTGCAGCCAGTTCTGGCCGCCAGCTATTACGATCGGGCCGAAGAAGAGGCCATCAAACAAAATTTCGATGAGAAGGCCGAGGAACTCTGCCTGGATAAGACCGATGTTCCCCAGGCATGGCCTGCCTGGTCACAGCTGGCCTGCCGCACAGAAAGCAGCTTGAAAACCCTGATGGCAACGGAGCTGGGGCGGCGCATCGACAACCTGCCTGCCACTCTTCGCCTCATGGTCTGCGGCGCCCAGTCCGGCCAGCGCGCCATGGAACTGGCCAGTTACCTGGACGATGTGGAAGTGATCGCGGTGGATGAATCCCTCGCCAATATCGCCAAGGCCACCCGCATGGCTAACGACATGGGCAGGGACAATATTGTGTTCTGGCCCTGGTCCGTTGCCCAGCGTTTCGTGGCCGATGGCCATCAGGTGCACTGGATTGAAGTCGGTCGCCTGCCCTCACCGGCCATGACCACCCTGTCTCTGGCGGC
>NZ_DDOI01000107.1:1727-3235 GCF_002341575.1 Marinobacter sp. UBA2498
CTGACCGCCGACGCCGATTTCTACAGCCTCGGCGGCTGCCGGGACAGATGGTTCCGGCCGCAGGACACTGCCCAGCTAAAAGATTTGATGGCGATGGCCAGCAACGAGGTGGAATGGAAGCTCGTAAAAGCGCGGGATGTGGATGGCCACAGCCTGGCAACCGGGCCGGTTCAGCAGCAGATTCAGGCGGAGGCTTTGGGCAGTGAGGTGCAGAGTCTGATGGGGCAGAATTTGAGTGTTTATTTTTTAAAGCGGCGGTGAATTAACTTCGGGCCTGGGGTGTCGGATTAGGCGAAGCCGTAATCCGACAAGAAAGCGCCTTATTCCAAAGCAAAAGGCGTGAACCCGGGGTCAGATGCAATTTTCCTCTACCCTCATTTTCGAGGCATTCGTCCAATATCAACTGTCGATGATTAATCAGCGCTCAGAGCTTCCCGCGCCTGATTCAAAACGTCATTCAGATTGCTTTCCACCACACCCCAAACAATCACCGGATCGATAGTCGCATAGCCGTGGATAAGCACGTTCCGAAATGCGATCATCTTTTTATAATCGACAAACCGCTCAGCCTCGTCCGGAGCAATCTTGTGTAACTTACCTATTGCCTCTCCGATGATTTCGAACTGGCGCTCAACAGCAGACTGCAACAACTCATCACTCAGATAATCGTCTTCACTGCTACCAGCAACAAAACGCTGAACCTTCTCAGCAGCTGCAAGAATATCGTAAAGGTACTTGAGAGCCTCACGCTGCATACAAGGAATGCCGCTCTTCAAGAACCGAGGCTCTGAAATAAGGGTTGGTCAAGGAGGACACAGTGACCAGATCGACGGAGCGAGAAAACATCACTTCAAGATCTTCTTTTAGTCCGAAAAACGCCGCGGCTTTTTGTGAGGCCGTTAGCGCCGGATCAAAATCCACAAGAAAATCCAGATCACTGTTCTCATTGAAATGGCCTGTGGCGGCTGAACCAAAAACACCAAACGACATTACCCGGTGCTGTTCACAAAGCCGCCGAATCTCGTCCTGTTTTTCTTTCAGCATTTCCAGTGCATTAGCTGCAGCCATACTTTACTCAATCACTTGCAGGTATGTGTTTGGAGTTTAAACCTTGCCCCCCAAACAATAAAGAAAACGGCGGCCGGAACGGCCAACATCGGGGCGCTTGGCAATGAACCAGGATACATTTTGGCGATCTTTATGCTTATCCCGCCTTTGAATGCCAAGATAACCGGCATCACCGAACACGCGCTGCTCGTCACCGTGAAGAAGGTTGCCGGCGGACACGATGTCGTGGACATTGGCAGCGGTGGTATCGATGCTGTGGATCAAGCCGAGCGTATCGTCCACGCCGATATGCATCTTCATGCCAAAGTACCACTGGTTGCCTTTTCTGGTTTGTCGCATCTCAGGGTCGCGCTGGCCGCTTTCATTCTTCGTGGAGCTTGGTGCAGAAATGATGGAAGCATCCACAATGCTGCCTTCACGCAGCATGGTCGGCAGCGGAT
>NZ_DDOI01000107.1:3421-3548 GCF_002341575.1 Marinobacter sp. UBA2498
GCTTGTCCATCCGTTCCAGAAAAATCTCGCGGCGGGTTTTACGCTTCTTGTTCTGGTACTCGGCTTCGGAGACGGTAATCTGATCCATGGTGGTGATGAATCCTGTGCGGTTGACGATGGCCGTATT
>NZ_DDOI01000135.1:0-1293 GCF_002341575.1 Marinobacter sp. UBA2498
GCCTTGGCGTGGCGGTAGCCTGGCACCAGGGCGAGCCTCCGGCCCTGCTCAATCCCCTGCTCGTCCTGATTGGCGCCCTGCTGGCCCATGCCGCCGTCAATCTGCTCAATGAGTACGAAGACTTTGCCTCCGGGCTGGATCTGATTACCCGTCGCACGCCATTCTCCGGCGGCAGTGGTGCCTTGCCGGAGGTTCCCACCGCCGCCCGGCAAGTCCTGCTGGCCGCCTTTGGCACACTGGGACTGGTTGTCGCAATCGGGTTGTATTTTCTCTGGCTCCGGGGCCTGCCAATGCTGGTGCTCGGCGCGGCCGGCGTGGTGCTGGTGCTCACGTATACCCGCTGGATTACCCGTTCGCCGCTGATTTGCCTGCTGGCTCCGGGGCTGGGGTTCGGACCGGTGATGATTCTGGGCAGTCTGATTGCCCTTGGGGCCCGGCTGGACGCAACGGCCCTTACCGTTTCCACCATCGGCCTGCTGCTCGTCAGTGAGTTGCTGCTGATCAATCAGATACCGGATGCCGACGCGGACCGGAAAGTCGGGCGCCGACATCTGGTGATTACTCTTGGAAAGAAAGCCGCCACCCGCCTGGTTGCGCTTTTGCTGCTGGGCAGCTTTGGGATTCTGGGCTCGGCAATCTGGATCGGCTGGTTGCCGCTGTGGACCGCTCTCGCGTTTGCGCCTCTGCCGGCAGCCATCTGGATAAGCGTCAAGCTGCCAGGCGCGCTCAACCGCCCCGAACAATTCAACACACTCCTCGGCATCAACGTCGGGGTGCTGCTGGCAACCCTGGCGCTGCTGATCTGCGGACTCAGCCTTTAAACCGGAACACACTGACCCTGGAACGCAGCTGGCCGGCAAGTACGGCCAGATCACGGCTTGCCCCGGCCACCTGCTCGGAACCGGCTGAGGTCTCCACCGTGGCATCATGGATGCGGCTGATATTGCGGTTAACTTCTTCTGCAACGGAACTCTGCTCTTCCGAGGCACTGGCGATCTGGGCATTCATGTCGTTGATGGCACCCACCTCATGACGAATCCGGGCCAGAGCAGCTTCCGCCTCGCTGGTCTTGTCCACCGTGGTGCGGGCAAGCTCCCGACTGCTTTCCATAACCTCGGTCGCCTGGCCGGCGCCCGCCTGCAGGTTTCCAATCATCTCCTGAATTTCCCGGGTGGAATCCTGGGTCCGCGATGCCAGCGACCGTACTTCGTCGGCCACGACAGCGAATCCTCGTCCATGGGTGCCGGCGCGTGCCGCCTCGATCGCAGCATTCAGCGCCAGCAGGTTGGTCTG
>NZ_DDOI01000135.1:1374-2251 GCF_002341575.1 Marinobacter sp. UBA2498
GCCAGCAGGTTGGTCTGTTCGGCGATGGCGTTGATCACCTCGATGATCTTTTCGATATTGGCGCTGTCCTGGGACACGCGCTGCACAGTCTGTGTTGCCTGCTCCAGGGTTTCCGCCAGCTCTCCGATGGAGGCCGCGGTTTCCTGCACCACGCGATTACCGCTCTCCACTTCGATGTCGGCTTTCTGGGTGGCGGTTGCCGCGCTGGCGGCAAAACCCGCCACTTCGTTCACCGTGGCGGCCATCTGGTTCACCGCCGTGGCCATCTGTTCCGCCTCGGTCGCCTGGAGACGTATCTGTCGGCTGTTGTTATCCGAAGTGCTTTCAAGTTCAGAGGAGGAAGTGGAGAGCTCTTCAGCGGCAGACCCTACTTCCCGGATAATGCCGCCCAATCGCTCCACAGTGTCCTGCAGCGCGCCCATCACGCTATCCGGGTATCGTGTCCGGAGCTCCTGGTCCAACTCACCATCGGCCAGCTGACGAATGGCCCGGGCAACGTCTTCGGGCTCACCGCCAAGAATCTTCTTCAATCGGCGAATGATCACCAGTGCCACCAGGGCACCCAGAACCACCGCGAGACCGGTGACGGCCAGGTTCAACGCATTGAATGTACTCGCTGCCTCGCGAACCTCATCCACGCCACCTGTAACCACCTCTTCCTGGTAATCAATAAAGGCATTTACCCGTTTCAACCACTCCGAGTAAGCGCCAGAGACATCGCTGAGCAGAAATGCCCGGGCCTGGTCGATCTCTCCCGCCAGGCGAAGCTCGAGGAGGTCGTCGGTCAGCGTCAGGGCCCTGCGCTGGATCTCTTTGATCGCTGCCAGGAGCTCCCTTTCCCGGCTGTTAGCGCCTTCTTCCCGGAACATCCTATCCA
>NZ_DDOI01000135.1:2329-4806 GCF_002341575.1 Marinobacter sp. UBA2498
TCTTCCCGGAACATCCTATCCATCGGGCCGGCGGAATCCCGATAGAACCCCTTAAGACGCTCAATGTCCGCGAGGTGCCGTTGTAGCTCCCGGTCGTTCTCAACCAGTACTGCATCGCGAATGGCTATTGCCCGGTCATGGACACTGCCCCGAAAGTTAATGGCGTAGCGCTGCTTCACGGCGGCGCCATCACCCACGTCGGTCAGGGTCCTGTCGATAAAACCGACCCGATGATTACCAACCAGACTTATGGCAATCATCAGCGACAGAATCAGACCAAAGCCAAGGGCAAGGCGTTTCGCAACGGTGAGCTGGCTAAACATCATTAGGCTCCGGGTACTTTTTATTGAATGAGGCTATGTGTTCTCCGAAAGTTGCAGTCTGGATCAATCAATGGAGAGAAACTTGCGGGTTTTTGACAATGCTTTTCATTACTGCAATCAATCTTTACATCCCGCCCCCACGCCTCTTGCAACTGGTCAGGCTTTGACCGATGGTAAAGGTCAGTTTCTCGCTGATTGCATTCACGATACGGAGGTCTTCACATGAGTGTTCTACTTCTGCTGATCAGTGCCCTGGTGCTGATCTACCTGGGTATAGGCGGCACCACAGCCGCTGCCGTCATGTCCATTGCGACCGTTGTGGGTCTGTTCCAGGATGAATGGCACCTGATCAGCATTCTTTGTGGCGGTGTACTGCTGGCGCTGGCGTTAATCCTTGTTATTCCCGGCGACTTGCGCCTCGACAAGCTCAGCCGCCCCCTGCTTGGCTGGGTGCGCAGCCGGCTGCCGAAACTCTCGGATACCGAGGCGGAAGCCCTGAAATCCGGCTCGGTGGACTGGGACGGCGAACTTTTCTCCGGCAAGCCCAAATGGAACAAGTTGCTGGACGCCAAGCCGGCGCACCTCACCAGCGAGGAACAGGCCTTCCTGGACGGCCCGGTGGAAAAGCTGTGCGCCATGCTCGACGACTGGAAAATCACCCACGAGCAATACGACCTGCCGGACAAGGTCTGGAAGTTCATCCGTGAGAACGGCTTTTTCGGCCTGGTGATTCCCAAAGAAGACGGCGGCCTGGGGTTCTCCAACACCGCCCACTCGGAAATCGTGATGAAGATTTCCACCCGGAGCGTATCGGCTGCCGTTACCGTGATGGTGCCCAACTCCCTCGGCCCGGGCGAGTTGCTGATGCACTACGGCACCGATGAGCAGAAACAGCATTATCTGCCCAGACTCGCCGGCGGCGACGAGATTCCCTGTTTCGCCCTCACCTCCCCGGTGGCCGGCTCCGACGCCGGCGCCATTCCGGACAAAGGCATCGTCTGCAAGGGCAAATGGAACGGCAAGGAAGTGCTGGGCCTGAAAGTCACCTGGAACAAGCGCTACATCACCCTGGCCCCGGTGGCGACACTGATCGGCCTGGCCATCAAGGTCTATGATCCGGACAAGCTGCTGGGCGATTCCGATGAAATCGGTGTGACCTGTGTACTGGTGCCCAAAGACACGGACGGCGTCAACGCCGGTGCCCGCCACCTGCCCATGAACACCGTATTCATGAATGGTCCCACCTGGGGCAACGACGTGTTCATTCCCATGGAACAGGTCATCGGCGGCCAGGATATGCTCGGCAAGGGCTGGACCATGCTGCTGGAGTGTCTGTCTATCGGCCGCTCCATCTCCCTGCCCGCCCTCGGCACCGGTGCCGGCAAGGTGGCCAGCCTGGCCACCGGCTCCTACGCCTACACCCGGGAACAGTTCGGCCGGACCATCAGCCAGTTTGAAGGCGTGCAGGAAGCCCTGGAGCCCATCGCAGGCTACACCTACATGATGGACGCTGCCCGGCTGCTGACCTCCGGCATGCTGGACCGTGGCGTGCGGCCCTCGGTGCCGTCCGCCGTGCTGAAATACCGCAATACCGACCTGATGCGGGAAGTCATCAACCATGCCATGGACGTGGTGGCAGGCCGCGGTGTCATCACCGGCCCCCGCAACTTCCTGGCCCGGGCCTACCAGGCGGTCCCCATCGGGATCACCGTGGAAGGCGCCAATATCCTTACCCGGAGCCTGATGATCTTCGGCCAGGGTTCCATCCGCTGCCATCCGTTCATTGTTGAGGAAATCGAAGCAGCAGGCATGGAAGACGAGGACAAGGCAGCGAAGAAATTCGACGGTATCTTCTACCGGCATCTGGCCCATACCACCCGCAACGCCCTTCGGGCCCTGCTGCTGGGACTGACCAGGGGATGGGCCGAATCGGTGCCACGGCAAGGCAACATCAAGTCCAGCTACCGACAGCTGGCGCGGTTCTCAGCAGCCTTCGCCCTGATGACTGACGTCACTCTGCTGACCGTTGGTGGAGGCCTCAAGGCCCGGCAACGCCTCTCAGGGCGCATGGCCGACTGCCTGGTGCAACTCTATTACGCCACCGCCGTCATCAAACAATGGCATGAGGAGGGTTACCCGGATGACCAGCGGCCG
>NZ_DDOI01000135.1:4909-6670 GCF_002341575.1 Marinobacter sp. UBA2498
CCGGCCCTGCGCTGGCCCCTGCGACTGCTGGTGTTCCCGCTGGGTGCCACTGGCCTGAACGGCCCGGACGACAAGCTGGGCGCACAGGTCGCGGAATCCATCGTCAAGGACACCCCGGTACGCCAGCGCATCAGTCGCGGTACCTACACCACCATGGACCCGGAAGATCCGCTCGGGCGGGTGCTCAATGCCTACAAGCTGGCCAACGAGACCGCGGACATGCGCAGCCGGCTGCATGACGCCATGCGCAACCGCGATGAAGACGAACTGGGCGGCATTGACCTGTTGATGGGGCATCAGCGCAAGGAACTGGTTGACTGGGCCTGTGCCCAGGGCGTGGTCAAGGCAGACGAGTGCGACAAACTGCTGGAAGCACTGGAAGCGCTCTATGATGTGATCCGCGTCGATGCTTTCGATGCCGACGGCCTGAAAGCGCTTTCGCGCTGTGCCAAGGGCAAACGCAAGGTGGTCGAGCGCCCACCCAGAGACGAGAAATAAGGTACGGGCTGGTCGATGAGCGATCTTGCAGATTTGCGTCCCAATGAGGAGGCCGTGGAACTGGAACCGGCCTCTGACGCCACGTTGCGATTCATCGGTGCCATCCGGACCCCCTGGCGCGATCGCAAGGATTGCCCGCGCCAGGGCCGCCTTGACGGCCCGGAGTGCCAGCTGGTTCTGGACCCCGTCTGGCACAACGCGCTGGCGGGGCTCGAAGACTACGACACCATTGAGGTGCTTTACTGGCTCGACCAGAGCCGCCGGGACCTGATCCGGCAAAGCCCCAGAAGCGACGGCCAGACCTTCGGCACCTTCGCCCTGCGCTCCCCGGTGCGACCCAACCCGATTGGCACGTCCATGGTCAAACTGGTTCGTATAGAAAAAGGAACGCTGATCGTGCGCGGCCTGGACTGTCTGGACGGCACCCCGCTGCTGGACATCAAGCCAGACCGCTGCGCTTTCACCCCAAAAGCACCCGATAAAGCGAATGTTTACTGAGAGACCTCCTCCGGACGTAATCCTGAATTGATCGCTTCTGAAACCAGCCAACGCCGCAGAAGCTGAATCCCTCGTTCACGACGACGGCTGGTTTTCCATGCAAAGTAAAAAATGTCGCCCGTCATAACGGAGTGGCAGGGCAAGCGCACAAAGTCACCGGAATCCTTGCGGGTACTGAGCATGTAGTCGTTGGTCAGCGCAATTCCCTGGTGGAAGCGCGCAGCTTCCAGCGAAAGCAGCATATGGCTTGAATGCAACAAACGGCTCGATCGGGGCAGGTCCAGGCCCGCTTCACGATACCAGGCTTCCCAGTCCCCACCCTGACGGTCATAGATACTGTATGTCGACAGCAACGGATACTCCGCCACCATTGCCGGTGTTAATGACATCGACGCCGGGTCGCCGGAAACCTCCTCCAGCGACAGCTCCCGGCGTATCTTCTGCCAGTAATCCTGGCTGCATACGGGGAACAGACGCTCCTCGTAAAGCAGCTCATAGCTGAATGCGGGCGAGGTGGGCTTAACGGTAATAAAACAATCCGCCACCCGATCCGACAACACCGGATTACCACTACTCATCTCCAGCGCCAGATCCAGCTGAGGATGCAACCGCTTCAGATCCGGCAACCTTGGCACCAGCCAGCGCACGGCAAACGAACTGAACACCGACAACCGGATCCTGGCCTCCTCATGCCCCACTAATTGCTCACTGGCACGCTCGATCTGCAACAGCGCAGAACTGACCCCATCCAGATACAGGCGTCCC
>NZ_DDOI01000022.1:0-12136 GCF_002341575.1 Marinobacter sp. UBA2498
CGGAATCATTGAACCACTACAACCCCTCCTGCTCTGGCTGAAGACGTCAGACACCTTCAATGTGGCACATCGATGCCTGGGGAGCAGGGGAAGCTTATATCATTCGTTAGGTGTTTTAATGGAGTATCTCTACAATGTACTTCTATTCCTTGCTCAAATTGTGTTCTTTTGGATTATACTTAGCGGTAAGGTTTCGATAGATAGAAGTTGGCTGGTTGTTCAATATGGCTGGGTACTCAAGGTAGTTGTGATCGTATTCACTTTGTTTTTCTCCCTTGTTTTATATTCTGCAATTCAAGAAGAGAGAGTTATTCAAGTAGTTTACTGGTTTCTTTTCTCTATCGTCGGAGTAGGGCTAGTGAGCTTGAATGAGGTCTTTCGTCGAAAAATTTGGTTCGATGAAAAGATGATTTACTACCAATCAGCTTTCGGCAAAAGAGTCAGATTACCGCTTTCGGAAGTCGTGTCCATAAGCCGTGGCCGGTATGGGTCCTCGTTTAAAATAGTCGGGGCGAAGGGACAAAAAGTTGAATGCTTCCTTCATATGGCGGGTAGCATTGAGTTTTATAATTATGTTCGCTCAATATCAAGAAATGACCAAACCTAACCAACGCATCAACCTCGCCATGGACTTCCAACTGATGCGCAAGGCGTTAATTGACATGAGCAGAGTCGTTGAGTTGGTAGATGGAGCCCATTTCGTAGCAACTCTATGGTGCTTGTCTCCCCTAATTCCGGTGTCGTTGCTGGCTTCTGAGGAGGTAGTTTGGATGCCTTACGCTGGGGCGTGCATATTTGCCTTATTCGGATATTCCGTTTGCAAGCTGCGTTCAAAACGCAAGCGCGAGTCTCGTTGGGGGTATTCTGATGCAGTTGCATATATTGTCCTACCACTCACGTTATTTGGTCTCTCGTCGTACGGAATGTTCAGCAGTGCTGTCACTTAACCAATCCCGTTAGTCCCGAGGCCTTTGAAAAGGCCTCCGTTTGAGGCTGAGGTGTGTCATATGCATCGCGGTAAGTCCAAAACGGAGACAACTCCATTGGCATTGGTCGCCTTATCCGAATGTTCGCTTTGCGACCGCCTACGCCTTCCCAACTACTCTAAATAAAAGGATTCTCGATGCCTCCTCCTCGCGATCATCTAATAACATTGGCACCTGATGTCCAATGATCCGTTCCTACTGATCGCGGAGAGGCGAAGTATTTAAAGAATATCGGGGTGTGCCCTGGTTTTTTCAGTCATACCGGCTTGGTCTGTGTGCCTGGTCATCAACCTCTGACAAGGGCCCGGGCAGCCGACAAGACGCATTCCTGAAGGGGCTGCATGAAATTGGGGCTCAGGGTGCCTGCGTCAATTATATTCATGGTCAGCAGCCTTTGCCCGGGTAGCTGATCGATTTGGAAAGGGCGAACCCTTGAGGACGTAATCGACGACTCTGGCAAAAGGGCCACTGCCAGTCCAGATTCGACCGCCGAGTATAGGTTTGCCATGTCCGAACTGGTCAGTACCGGATGATAGTCCAAGCCGGACTGCCTCAGATCCGAGGCAGCGAGATCCCGCAACGCGCAGTCGCTTTCCAGCAAGGCAACCGGGAGTGCCTCCTCTGTATTGATCGGTAGCCCGGCCGGGGCATACCAGTACAGAGCTTCCGACCACAAGTTTTTCTCCGGGGAGAACTGAGGCTCGCCCGTAACAATGGCCACATCCAGATCCCCGGTGGTTACCAGTTCCCGGAGTTTACGGCTGCGGCCACAGGTAATCCGGGGCACCAGCTCGGGAAAGGCCTTCCGAATGCGAGGAATGAACTGCTTTAGGAACGGGTGGGCATAATCTGTGGGTATTCCGAAGTGCACCGGCCCTCGCAGGGGCTCCGCGCTAAGCGCACTCAGCGTCTCATTGTTCAGACGCAGCAGTCTGTCAATGTAACTCAGCAACGTTTTACCGGGCTCCGTAAGCTTGATGCCCTGGTTACTCCGTTCAAGAAGTCGCTGCCCCAGCTGTTCTTCCAGGCGCTTGATCTGCATGCTGACAGCTGCTTGCGAGCGGTACAAGCGACTCGATGCCTCTTTAAAACCGCCTGCCTCTACCACGGCGGCGAAGGTGTTCAATAGGTCCAGATCCAGTAAGGGTTTCATAGGATTCGTCTTCGTTCATGTATCACAAAACCTAAATTATCATATCAGCAATATTCGTTTGATTGAACTACTCTGCACTTTTATGATGTCGCCATATTCATTGCAATTGACGATTTAGTGATCAGGCCAATGGGTCTGGCACGAACGAGGAGATGACACCATGAATCACATCGATATCCCTGAGACCATGACAGGAGTTGTTCTCACCGGGCATGGCGGTTTGGATAAACTCGAATTCCGGGAGAACCTTAACGTGCCCAAGGCCGGGGTGGGAGAGGTGCTTATCAAGGTCGGTGCTAGTGCCATTAACAACACCGACATAAATACCCGCACAGGCTGGTATTCCAAGGGCGTGACAACGGGAACGGATCAAGGAGCGGCATCCGGATTTGAGACGGCCAGCGAGGAAGACGGTACCTGGTCCGGAAAGCCCTTGAGCTTTCCGCGTATTCAGGGAGCCGATGTGTGCGGAACCATCGTTGCGGTCGGTGAGGCAGTGGACCGGGGACGGATCGGCGAGCGAGTGCTGGTTCGCCCCATGCAACAGTCGCCTGATAACCCGTCCTCCTACAACCTCATCACATTTGGTTCCGAGTGCAATGGCGGCTACGCCGAGTATGCCGTGGCGAGATCCAGCGAAGTGTTTGCGGTTAACAGCACACTGAGCGACACCGAGCTGGCGTCTTTTCCCTGTGCATACTCAACCGCTGAAGGCATGCTGGACAGAGCCGACCTGAAAGCCGGAGAACGGATTCTAATCACAGGCGCTTCCGGCGGCGTTGGATCAGCAGCAATTCAGCTGGCGAAACGCCGGGGTGCCGAGGTCATCGCCGTGTGCGGTGAATCCAAGTTCGACGAGGTGCGTTTGCTGGGCGCTGACCAGGTCGTTCCCAGGGGGGAATCGCTGCTGGAAGTACTGGAGCAGGACAGCGTTCAGGTAGTGGCGGATCTGGTCGCTGGCCCGCAGTGGCCGGAGTTATTGGAGGTGCTTAGCCGAGGCGGTCGTTACGTCGCCTCGGGGGCCATTGCAGGGCCAATGGTGGAGCTGGATGTTCGTACTCTGTACCTGAAAGATCTGAGCCTGTTGGGTTCCACCTGGCAGCCCAAAAAGGTGTTCGAGAATCTGATTGGCTACATTGAGCGGGATGTAATCCGGCCCGTAGTAGCGAAAAGATACGCTCTGCGTGATGTGGTAACGGCTCAGCAAGATTTTATGACCAAGCGCTTCTCCGGCAAACTCGCGATTGAAGTTGCCGAACAGAATCACTGAACAAGAGAGCAGGTAGGAAGAGAAAGCTGATAAAAACGCACCGTCCCTGGTGCCAAGACGCAAATGAAACTTCTGAAACAGGAATGCCTCAACCGTGGCTTTCGGAGCGCACCTCGCCACGGATAACAACCTGACCGCTGTAAGGGGCCGGCTCTGCGTTTTCATGGTTCGCGTTCCGGTCCTGAATTTCACCACGAATAACGACCTGGCCGCTGTAGGGCGCGGGATGGGCCTCTTCGGTGCTCGGCTGGTCTGACTTTCGGTCTGCCAGAGTTGCGTGAGCGGGAAGGGCAGTCGCAGCCATGAGTGAAGCCAGGGTAATCAGTGCAGCTTTACGCATTTCAATTCTCCAAACATTGAGTGGGTTCAGCTGATCCCGCGGCAAAAGCTGTTCGGGCATCAGATGGGAGAATTATGGAGGCGAAGGCTGCCGAAGGAATAATTCTTAAACGGTATGGCTAACATCATTTTCCGTGATGTAACTAACGCGCAACCGCACATTTAGTGGCCGTATTTATGCTTATACATAACCCTCAATGATGTTTTGAATATCAATCCATAATTAGTCCTGCCAGCCCGCTACTTGAAAAATAGCAGCCAACTTTTCGACCGATCTGAATTCGGAGTTGGCTATGTTTCGTCGTTTACTAATTGCTTCCCTCGCAACAGTTGTATTCGCTCCTTTTGCGCACGCAGAGCCTGGCGACTCGGTACTTGCGCTTTCGACAGACAATGACCTGTTTGCGCCGACACAAACAGACAGAGACTATACAGCGGGTCTCGCCATTACCTATTCATCCAACTCACAAGAATTCATTGATAACCCCGTGTCCCAGGTGAGCCAAGGCTTGGACGGTTTGTTGCTACCTATTGTGGGGGGCAGCGTCGAAATCCCCGAAAGCGCCGCGCTTGAATTCGGTGCTTATGGTTTTACCCCTGAGGAGATCAGCGCATCGGACATTGATCGAAGTGATCGGCCATACAGCAGCCTGGTCTATATGTCGTCTAGCCAGAGTTATGAATCCCCCGGTGCAGGCTCCGGTTGGACAACGTCGATGACCGTCGGGATTCTCGGGCTCGACGCGTTCAAAGCCGGGCAAAATGCTGTGCACAAGGTGGTGGGTAGCGATCGCGCAAACGGATGGGATCATCAGATCTCGGAGGGCGGTGAGCCGACGTTCCGATACTCAGCGGCGTATCACCAGTACCTGGACGCCAGCCAACCCGATCAGCAATACAAAGTGACCTATTTTGGATCAGTGGGCTATTTGACGGAATTCGGCGCGGCGCTGGTGTTCCGTGATGGACTGATTTCCTCGCCAGACAACCGTTTTAACCCTGAGCTGATGGCTTATGGCGAACGAGCGCCGGGTGTTTCGGCACCAGGTGGCAGTGAGAGCTATTTCTGGGGCGGTTTGTCCGTAAAAGCGCGGGCGTACAACGCATTTCTTCAGGGGCAGTTTCGCGATTCAGACCACGAGCTGACCGCCAATGATCTGAACATTCTGCTGGCTGAAGTCTGGGGAGGCTACACCCACAGTTTTCTCGGCGGCAGCGAAATCAGTTACGTGCTGCGAGTTCAAAGCTCCGAAATTAAATCTGGTACGGGAAACCGCACGCTCGCCTGGGGTGGCATTGTGTTTAGCAAGCGGCTGTGAAGGCCGCCGGTGACCATTCAGCAGATCACTGAATGGAACATATACCGCACCGGAATTAGTTTTAACCCCGTGAAGGCCTCATTCTTTCACTAACCCACAGGGCAAAGGAGACTGTGAAATGAGCAAGATCATCGAAGTAACCGATACAAACTTTAAAGAAGCGGTCGAGCAAAGCGAGCAGCCGGTGCTGGTGGATTTCTGGGCACCGTGGTGTGGGCCATGCAAAACTGTTGCACCAATGCTAGAGGAGATCGCCGATGAGTTCGGCGAGGCGCTAACCATCGCCAAGGTCAACGTGGACGACAGCCCCGAGATTACTGCAAGAATGCGTATCCGGAGCATTCCGACGCTGGCTCTCTTTGATGACGGCGGAATGATCGCCCAGAAAACCGGAGCCGGAAGCCTGGGTGAACTGAGAACCTTTGTAAAAGGACATCTGTAAACCGGAACCAAAGCCTCCCTAGCGGAGGCTTTCTGCGTTCTGTGGGCGGCAAAAGGTCTACAGGAATACCGCAATTGCGGTTGTGTGTAATCCGGGCCAGACTTATGCCGGTTCAATCGCCCCAGGTATATGGAATGAAAACACAAGAACTACAGTTGTTGTATATTTTTGACGCCATCATGACCGAGCGGTCGGTGACACGCGCAGCAGACCGGCTCGCCATGACGCAGCCGGCGGTTTCCAATGCTATATCGCGAATGCGTCAGATCTGGAACGATCCTCTTTTTGTGCGAAAAGGGCGTCAGATTGAACCCACGTCCTATGCATTAAGCCTCTGGGACCAGGTCAGCGATCACATGTTTGCACTGACCAACGCGGTCAGCGCAACCCAGTTTGATCCGAGCACGTCAAACCGCACCTTTCGTGTTGCGGTCACGGATGCCATTGTTGAAATGATCTGGCGTCAATTGGTGCAAATGCTTGAAAGCGAAGCGCCCGGTGTTGATGTACACGCGGTGCCTTACACACCCGAAGGCACCCACGCCGATCTGAGAGAAGCCCATGTTGATGTGGCGGTGGGCGTTTTATCTCAACACGATTACAGCCTGCGAAGCACCTGGCTTTTCGAGGGGGGCTACGTGCTCGCCATGCGCGCCGACCATCCGCTGGCCGGTCGACAGATTACCATGGAAGAATTCCTTGAGGCGCGACATCTTCTGGTAAGTATGTCAGGCGATGCCCATGGCTTCGTGGACAGCTATCTCGATCAGAAGGGTATGAGCCGCCGGATAGCGGCGACTGTTAATCATTTCTCAACAGTTCCGGTAGTACTCAGAGAAACCAACCTCATTGCTGCTGTCCCAGAATTGATCAGCCAGGATTGTGGTTTCGTGAACGGCCTATGGATGGGTGAGCTTCCCTTCGACGTCGATCCGACGAGTCTATACCTGATCTGGCACGCCCGTCATGACCGCGACCCCGGAGTCGTTTGGCTCCGGGAGAAGATGGAGAATCTGCTCCAGGAACGGTGGCATGACATTATGGTCAATTCTCCCTGTGGACGGCACCAGCTGAAGGCTGTCTGAGTCGATGCAGCGTTTCAGGCGGTGGTTTGCAGCGCCATAGTGACCGCTTGTGGTGGCTGCCCGTAAAACCGCTTGAATTCCCTGCTGAACTGGCTCGCGCTTTCGTAGCCCACCAGGGATGCGGCCTGGCTCACCTTCACACCCTGATCTGAAAGCAACTCCCGGGCTCGGGTGAGCCGGATGCGTTTGATGTACTGGATGGGGGACTGCGCAGCCACCTGCCGAAAATTGCGGTGGAAGGTCGCCGGACTCATGTTGGCAAGAGCGGCCAGCTGTTCGACATCCAGCGGTTCCGAAAAGTGCGCATGAACGTGCTTGAGCACCGGCTCCAGTCGGGAAAGTTGGGTGTTATGCCGCACCAGATCTACCAGCGAGGCGCCGTTCGGGCCCCGGAGCGCGTGCAGCAACAGTTCCTTTTTCAGGCCCGGTCCGAGGGCCTTGGCCGCCAGCGGGTCATTCAGCGCCTCGGCAAGCCGCACCACGCTGGCGTTGAAGGCGCGAGTGGCCGGAGCCACGTACAAGGTGTGCGCATTCAACGAAGGAGCGTTGGCGCCGCCGGTCTGCCGGCACTCATCAAAAATCCGCACCAGCTCATGCAATGCCGACAGATCCAGGTCCATGACCAGGGAGAGCAGGGGACCGTCGGGTGGCGTGATTGCCTCGCAGTCAGCGGGCGTGGGTAGGGTCAGCACAAGGTAGTTGTCGGGGTTGTACTCGTACACCTGGTTGTCGAGAAACACCCGTTTGGTGCCTTGGGCCATGATAATGATGCCCTGGCTGTAACAGAGCGGCTCTCTGCCCGTGGTTTCGTTGCTTCGGTAGACCCCGACGCCCTCAATCGGTGTTGGGTTGTAGCCCTCGGTCGCTGCAAGTGGGGCCAGCAGTTGGGCGAGTGTGGGCATCGGTCGGTCTCCTGAATGGGTGAAGACGCCATCTTACCTGCGATGCATTAAAATGCCTAGTCGTGTCGTTAATGATAGGAAAAGGCATGCCAGTGATCGAAATGCCCATTCTGATTTGGTCTTGCGGCGATACAATCTCTCCACGCTTTGATGAGGAGAGAGGATTATGCAAAATTTCGATTTCTACAATCCAACCCGTATTGTTTTCGGCAAAGACCGTCTGCAGGAGCTGGATCAGCTCATTCCCAAGAATTCTCGGGTGCTGGTTCTGTACGGTGGCGGCAGCGTCAAGCGGTTCGGTACCCTCGATAAAGTTCTGGCCGGCCTGGGTAATCGGACGGTGTTCGAGTTTGCCGGCATTGAGCCCAACCCGCGCTACGAAACCCTGATGGAAGCGGTGGATCTTGTCCGCCGGGAAAGCGTCGATTTCCTGCTGGCCGTTGGCGGTGGCTCGGTGATGGACGGCACTAAGTTCGTGGCCGCGGCTGCGCCGTTTGAGGGCGACGAGGAAAGTCTGCTGGAGCATGGCTTTGCCGGCCTTCCAGTGGAACAGGCACTGCCACTCGGCACCGTCGCCACCCTGCCGGCGACAGGCTCTGAAATGAACATGGGCGCCGTCGTCTCCCATAAGGGCGGGAAATGGCCGGTAATGAGCCCGCTGTTGTATCCGACGTTCTCGTTCCTGGACCCGTCGCTGACCTTCTCCCTGCCCACCAGGCAGGTCGCCAACGGCGTGGTCGACGCCTTCGTGCACGTGGTTGAACAGTATGTAACTTATCCGGTCAACGCGCAGATTCAGGACCGCACCGCTGAAGGTATTCTCAAGACCCTGATCGAGGTGGGCCCGGTCACCCTGGCCAACCCGGAGGACTACGATGCCCGTGCAAATCTGGTCTGGGCGGCTACCTCCGCGCTGAATGGCTACATTGGCGTGGGCGTTCCCCAGGATTGGAGTACCCATATGATTGGGCACGAACTGACCGCCATGTTCGGCATCGATCACGGGCAGAGTCTCGCCATTATCCTGCCGTCGGTCTGGAAACTCCGTAAAGAGCAGAAGCGGGAAAAACTCCTGCAGTACGCCGAGCGAGTATGGGGCATCGTCGACGGCTCTGAGGAAGAGCGCATCAATCAGGCCATCGCCCAGACCAGAGCCTTTTTCGAAAGTCTGGGAGTTGCAACGCGACTGGATCAATACGGGGTCAAAGAAAATCAGGTGGCCGACATCGTCGAGGCGTTGAAAGCCCATGGTATGACCGAGCTCTCGGAGCGGGGCGACATGACACCAGAGATCAGCCACCAGGTTTTGATCGATGCCTTCAGTGAGTGAGAAATCCCGGAGCATCGATCGATAACCTGCCCGAAGTGAACGCTGTTCTGTATGATGCGAAACCATGAAGAACGCGCGATCAAAAATCCAACTGAAGAGTTACAGCGATCATGGGCAAACACACGCCCATGATCATCATCAGTTGGTGCTGCCCTTGGTGGGAAAACTTTCTCTGTCGGTAAATAGTCGGGCCGGGGAAGTGGCTGAGGGCAGAGCGGCGATCATCGCCGCCGGTCAGGATCACGATTTCGAAGCCCGGGATGACAACCGGTTTGTGGTCGCAGACGTTCCAGATGGCTTGGCTCCGATGCTGGACCGGCTGCCCTGTTTCGTGCAGCTCGATGCCGGGTTGGAGCATTACGTGCAGTTTCTCCATGCCCAGTTGCAACAGGGCGCGGAAGGCTCCCAGACTCAGCACCAGATGTTGCTGTTGCTGATCCAGCTGCTGCAGGAGCGCTTTGGAGACCGTTTACGGCTGGATCGTCGAGTGGACGTGGCGAAACGCTTCATCGACGAGCATTTCCACCAAAAGATCACCGTTAATCAACTGGCCACCATCGCGCACCTGAGTGTGCGGCAACTGAACCAGCTGTTCCGGGAGCAGGTGGGCTTGCCCCCCCATCATTACCTGACGGAGTTGCGCATGCAGACGGCGTGGCAACTTCTCGAGCGGGGTGACCTGTCGATCCAGCATATCGCCGACGCCGTCGGGTACAGCTCACTGTCAGCCTTCAGTGATAGATTCGCCCAACATTTCGGGCATTCTCCCAGTCATTTTCGCCGACTTTCTAAATAACCCTTCCGAATTCTGGAAGCCTGCCCATCACCGGCTCAATAAGCTGTTGCGTCTGAACTGATTGATCTCTGACTTAGAGGGACGCAACTATGACCGCGGCATCCGCCACCTGGATTGGCTCAATATCTGTGCTTTTATGGGGCACCCTGGCTTTGCTGACCAAGCTTACCGGCGGGCAGATTCCGGAATTTCAGCTCATGGCCATGACCTTTACACTGGCTTTTGCACTGATGTGTGTCCGTTGGTTCAAGGGCGGGCACTCGGGCATCCGCTTCGCGAAGCAATCCGCATTTGCCTGGACCATCGGTGTGGTGGGCCTGTTCGGCTATCACTTTGCCTACTTCAAGGCCATGACCCTGGCACCGGCGGTCGAGGTCAGCCTGCTGGCCTATCTCTGGCCGCTGTTCATTGTCCTGTTTTCGGCGCTCTTGCCGGGCGAGTCCTTGCGGGCACAGCACATCGCCGGGGCGGTGATGGCACTGGTTGGCTGCTGGTTGCTGATCGGTCGGAATAGCAGCGGCTTCAGTGCCCAGAATCTGGATGGCTACTTAGTGGCGTTCGCCTGCGCCTTGATCTGGTCGTCCTATTCGGTGCTCAGCCGTCTGGTAAAATCTGTGCCTACCGATGCTGTTGGCTGGTTTTGTGGTGTTACCGCGGTCCTGGCTTGGATGTGCCACCTGATGTGGGAGCAAACGGTGTGGCCGGATGGCGCAAGCCAATGGGTCGGAGTGGTCGGGCTGGGCCTTGGTCCCGTGGGCATAGCCTTTTTCACCTGGGATTACGGGGTAAAACACGGGAACATCCAGCTGCTGGGAACCCTGGCATACAGCGCACCCCTCATTTCGGTCATCTTGCTCATCGTTTTTGGCTTCGGCGAGGCAACCATGGCCGTCGCAGGTGCCAGCACGCTGATTGTGTCCGGATCACTGGTAGCTGGAAAAACCCGAAACACAGAGACTGCCAAAACTGTAAATCATGAAGCTGTGTAACAACGGAGGATGAAGAATGATTTCCTGGGAAGATTTTGAAAAAGTGGAATTAAGAGTTGGCACCATTATTGAAGTGCAGCCGTTCCCTGAAGCTAGAAAACCGGCCTACAAACTGAAAGTGGACTTTGGCCCGGAAGTGGGCGTGCGAAAGTCCAGTGCCCAGATTACGGAGCTGTATTCGAAGGAGGACCTGCTGGGCAAGCAGGTATTGGCTGTCACGAACTTCCCTCCGAAGCAGATCGGTCCGTTCGTCTCTGAGTGTCTCGTAACCGGGTTCAAAACCGAAACAGGCGTGGTAACGCTGGTAAGCCCTGATTCTGAGGTCGAGAATGGGGAACGGCTGTTTTAATCTAAAGAGTGCGGTTCGCTGCGTTCCCGGGCTTTCTCTCCTAGAGAGTCGATCAGCGCCCTGACTCTGAGGACGTTCTGGCTCTCCAAATCCCCCTCCTGCATGAATCCTGAGCATTATCACCAGTGATGATGAGTGCAATACCGCATGGTGATTATATTTACCCTGCTTGAGCAAAGATAATTCCCTCCACGAACCACTCCGGCGCGGGTCCGAGGTCCAACCTCACCGCGCCGGCTCGGAAGTCCCCATCACGAACGATTAAGGATCAAGCTCATGGCTTATCGAATTCTTGCCGTGCTCAGCGCGGCCGTGTTTGTTCTTGCCGGCTGCGAAAGCGCAGCTCAGGGCACCGCGAGCCAGCCGGAGCCGCCTTCGGTAGAGGTGGTTGCCGCCGCCAGTGCCCGGGTTCAGCCCCAGAAAACCTACACCACCCGTATTGAAGCCCCAGAAAACGTCGAGCTGCGGCCCCGACTGTCCGGTGTGGTTGATGAGGTGCGCTTCGTAGAAGGTCAGAAGGTGAGCAAAGGCGACATCCTGTTCCAGCTGGATGACCGTCACCTGACAGCCCGAGTGGAGCAACTTAATGCCGAACTGTCCCGCGCAAAAGCGGCCCTCTATCAGGCCAAGGCGGAAGCCGAACGGGCAGGGCGCCTGCTGCGGAGCAACGCCATTTCTGAAGAACAGGCTGAGCTGCGGGATTCCGCGCGCCAGCAGGCCGAGGCCGAGGTTTCCTCACTCAACGCCCAGCTCAAGGAGGCGGAACTGCAGCTGAGCTATGCCACGATCCGCTCGCCAATTGACGGGGTTATTTCCCGGGCAAACATTACCGCGGGAAATACCGTAACCGCGAACCAAAGCCGGTTGACCACCATCGCCTCGAATCAGAACCGGTACGCCTACTTCGATATGGATGAGGGCACCTGGTATCGATTCTTCCGCGCCCGCGATCACGCCCTGGGCTCGCCGGTGCGTATTCAGCTCACCGGAGAGCAGGACTTCCCCCACGTGGGCGAGATCGACTTCGTTGATAACACCATCGATACCAACACGGGCACCCTGCGTCTGCGCGCGGTATTGGCCGATTCCGGAGAGGCTCTGGTACCGGGTGCCTTTGCCCGTGTGAAAATTGCCGTGGCCGCAACCGAGCAGAAGATCATGGTTCCTGATCGTGCC
>NZ_DDOI01000022.1:12235-17792 GCF_002341575.1 Marinobacter sp. UBA2498
CTCGACAGCCGCTTCGTGCTGACGGTCAACGAGCAGGGGGAGACGAGCTACACCCCGGTAACCGTCGGTGAGCGTTTCGGTACCTTCCGTGTGGTTGAGCAGGGCATTGCCGAAGGCGATGTACTGGTGGCGAACGGGACGGCCAAGGTAGGTCCGGGCATGACCATCGCTCCGGTCATGCTGTCAGAGGCACCGTCCGACGTGGCCTTCACGCTTGAAGAACACGCACCAGAAGTCCAGCAGACCGCTGTCGTAAAGTTCTGAGGCCTGAGTGATGAAATTTCCCCATTTTTTTATAGACCGGCCAATATTCGCCTCCATGCTGTCTCTGATCATTCTGATCGGGGGTGGCATCTCTCTGTTCCAGTTGCCGATCAGTGAGTATCCGGAAGTGGTCCCGCCCACAGTGGTGGTCACGGCCAACTACCCGGGCGCAAACCCAAAGGTGATTGCAGAAACGGTCGCGTCGCCGATTGAGGATGAGATCAACGGCGTGGAAAACATGCTGTATATGTCGTCCCAGGCAACGGCCGATGGCCGCATGACCCTCACAGTAACGTTTGCGCTGGGTACTGATCTCGATAAAGCCCAGGTTCAGGTCCAGAACCGGGTTGATATTGCGCTGCCGCGTTTGCCGGAAGAGGTGCAGCGCCTGGGAGTGGTGACTGAGAAATCATCCCCTAACCTGAGCATGGTTGTTCACGTTCATTCTTCGGATGAGAGCCGGGACATTACCTATCTGGCCAACTACGCCGAGCTGAATCTGAAAGATGAACTCTCCCGCCTTGGCGGCGTTGGTGACGTTCAGTTGTTCGGTGGCGGTGAATTTGCGGTTCGTCTCTGGCTGCAGCCGGATGAATTGGACGCCCGGAATCTCAACGCCTCGGATGTGGTGAACGCCGTGCGTGCCCAGAATCGTCAGATTGCGGCCGGTACCCTTGGCGCACAGCCGGCACCGAACGACAACCAGTTCCAGTTGATGCTGAACGTCCGCGGGCGCCTGACCTCCTTGGATGAGTTTCGGGACATTGTTTTGAAAATTGGTGATAACGGGGCCATCACGCGGCTCTCTGACGTTGCGAGAGTCGAGCTTGGCCAGAACACTTACGCCCTTGAAGCGGGTCTCGATGGAAAGCCGGCGGTTGCCATGCCGATTTTCCAGCGCCCTGGGGCTAACGCTATCCAGCTTTCTGACGATGTTCGTTCAACCATGGCGCGGTTGTCCCAGGATTTCCCGCAGGGCGTCGAGTATGAAATTGCCTACGACCCCACCGTGTTTGTTCGCGGTTCCATCGACGCGGTTATCACCACCTTGCTGGAGGCGATTTTACTGGTTGTGCTGGTGGTGGTGCTGTTCCTGCAAACTTGGAGGGCGTCCATTATTCCGCTCGTTGCGGTGCCTGTATCACTGGTGGGCACCTTCGCCGTGATGCAGTGGTTGGGTGTTTCCATCAACACGCTGTCGCTGTTCGGAATGGTGCTAGCGATCGGTATCGTGGTTGATGATGCCATCGTGGTGGTCGAAAACGTGGAGCGGAACATTCATCGGGGGCTATCGCCTCGTGAAGCCACCAAAGTGGCCATGAACGAAGTAACCGGCCCGATCATTGCCATTGCACTGGTGTTGTGTGCGGTCTTCATTCCGACGGCCTTCATTTCTGGTCTTTCCGGTCAGTTTTACAAGCAGTTCGCATTGACCATCACGATTTCAACCGTGATCTCCGCCTTGAACTCGCTGACCCTGTCGCCGGCGCTGTCCGCGTTGCTTCTCAAGGGCCACGACGAGAAGCCCGACCGGCTTTCCCGCGGCCTGGAAAAGGTGTTTGGTCGCTTTGTGTTCCAGCCGTTCAACCGGTTCTTTGACCGCACAGGTAATGCCTATGAAGTCCTGGTCAAGAAGCTGATCCGCTACAGCGCCATCGTTGGCGTGGTGTATGTCGGATTGACCGTTTTCGCCGGAGGCCTGTTCAACGCGGTACCGGGTGGTTTCATTCCGCAGCAGGACAAACAATACCTGGTCGCAGTTGCCCAGCTGCCGGATGCGGCGAGCCTTGACCGGACCGTGGACGTGGTCAACGAAATGCAGCAGATCGCGCTGGAGACCGAGGGCGTGGCAAACACCATTGCGTTCCCGGGCCTGTCCGTGAACGGCTTCACCAACAGTCCGAACAGCGGCATCGTGTTCCTGCCGCTGACCGATTTCACCGAGCGCACGTCCCCGGAACTCAGTGCGGGTGCGATTGCAGGCAAGTTAAACGGCGCCTTTTCAAGCATCGACGAAGGGTTTGTGGCGGTGTTCCCACCACCACCGATCCTGGGCCTGGGCACCACGGGCGGGTTCAAGCTGCAGATCGAAGATCGAAGCAGCAAAGGGTTTGAAGCCTTGTTCGATACCCTGCAAACCACCATCAACGAAGCTCGCAAGCATCCGGCATTGACGGGTCTTTACTCCAGCTTCCGGGTTCAGGTACCCCAGTTTGACCTGGATATAGATCGGGAGCGAGCAATGCTGCTTGGCATTCCGCTGGAGTCCGTGTTCGACACACTGCAGGTGTATCTGGGGTCGGTGTACGTCAATGACGTGAACATGTTCGGCAGCACCTATCAGGTGATTGCCCAGGCCGAGTCCGACAAGCGCCTTGATCCGGAGCACATTCTGAATCTGAAGGTTCGCAACCAGCAGGGCCAGATGATCCCGCTGTCCGCGGTGATGAGTGTCGAATCGACCATCGGCCCGGATCGTGTGATGCGGTACAACGGCTATCCAACGGCCGAGCTCAACGGGTCTCCGGCCCCGGGCTTCAGTTCGGACCAGGCTCAGGCTGCTATCGAAGAGGTTCTAGCACAGACTCTGCCCGAGGGCATGGCGTTTGAGTGGACCGAGGTGACTTATCAGCAAAAACTCGCCGGCAACACCATGGTCTATGTGTTCCCACTGGTTATCTTGCTGGTATTCATCGTGCTGGCCGCTCAGTACGAGAGTCTGCGACTGCCGTTTGCAATTATTCTGATTGTGCCGATGACCTTGCTGTCGGCTCTGGCCGGGGTATGGGTGACCGATGGTGATAACAACATGTTCACCCAGATTGGTCTGATTGTTCTGGTGGCATTGGCGAGTAAAAACGCCATCCTGATGGTGGAGTTCGCCCGTGACCTCAATCTCCAGGGACACAGTCATTATCAGGCCATTGTCGAGGCCTGCCGTTTGCGTTTACGGCCGATCCTGATGACCTCGATTGCCTTCACTGCAGGTGTGGTACCGCTGGTGCTTGCGACCGGAGCGGGTGCGGAGATGCGTCACGCCATGGGGATAGCGGTGTTCTCGGGAATGATTGGTGTCACCGTGTTCGGCTTGCTGTTCACCCCGGTGTTTTACGCGGTGATTCAGCGTGCCAAGGCCGATACCAGGACGCCCGCCAACACCAAGGAAATACCTGAACAGATCACGGAGAATGACCATGCATAAACGGGCGGTTAGTGTCTTGCTGGGGTCTGCGCTGCTGGTTGGCTGCGCTGCAACCCCGGATTATGAGCCCCAACAGGAGGCGAACGAACGTTACCTCGACAGCCTCAGTTTCGGTGTTCAGAGCACAGACGCCACCACAGCGGAGTGGTGGAAGAGCTACGAGGATGACCAACTCAATCAACTGGTCGAGGTTGCGAAGGCCGCTAACCTCGATCTGTTGGCAACCCGGCAACGGGTCCGTCAGGCGCTTGCGGACCTGGGTGCGGACGAGAAACGGTTGCTCCCTCAGGGCGGAGTAACCGGCGAATACGAGGCGATCGATCGAAACAGTGTTCAGGAATCCTCTGCCGTCGGTTTGGCGGGCACCTGGGAAGTGGACTTGTTTGGCCGGCTGAGAGCGCTGATCGATGCCGGTGAAGCCAATCTTGAGGTTGCTCTGAACAACCAACGAGCGGTGTTGAAAGAAGTCACCGTTGGCGTTGTCCGAGCCTATCTGGAGTGGGAAGCCGCTCGCCAGCGGGTCCAGTTGATCAAGGCGGACATCCGGGCATTGGAAGACACTCGGGAAGTCATGGCCCTGCGCGTGGAGGAAGGCATTTCGCCGAATCTTGATCTCGCCCGCGCAGACACGCTGCTGGAACAGCAGCGTGCCAAGCTTCCTGACGCGCGAGCCCAGCTCTATCGGGCCAAAGCGGTGCTGTCCGTGCTCGTCAATGAAGATTCCGAATCGCTGGTCCTGAAGCCTGCCTCAGGTGCACTGGCCGCCTCCTTTGGCGTGCCGGCGGCCGGGCGGGCGAACGAAGCCATGCAGTTGCGTGCGGATATCGGCGGTGCGCTCGCAGCACTGGCCCGGGATGTGGCGGTTGGCAACGCCCTTCGGGCAGAACTCTATCCCCAGTTTTCGGTCGAGGGATTTCTGGGCTTGACCAACGTGGCGGAAGTGTCCGATGGCTTTGAGGGTACCGGCAGCATCGCTCCTCGCATCTCCTGGTCTCTGTTGAGTTATCCGGTGATACTGCAACGGGTCGAAAGCCAGAATGCAGTCTCGGAAGAAAGTTACATCCGTTATCGCCAAACCATCATTGATGCGGTCGCCAGTGCTCGGGTTGCGATCTTTGCTTACGGGCGGGCCTTGGAGGCTGATCAGGCAACGGGCAGGGCGTTTGAGGCAGCCAACGAATCGTTCACCATCGCCAGAACTATGCATCGTGAGGGTGCCATCGGCTATCTGGATTTACTGGACGCCAACCGAACCTTCATTTCCGCTCAGCAGGACCGGCTTTCCGCCAGATTGTCCTATGCGGCGGCCCAGCTTGGGGTGATTGAGGAATTCAGTGGGGTTTGGTCGTCGGAGGCGCACCGGCGAATGCTGAAGGCAACGGGTGGCGAGTCTTGAGGAAGAGGGTATGGTTTAGCTGAAAAAGGGGAAGTTCCGGGCTTTAGCGGCAAGAAAGGAAATGGCGCTTTCAAAGGTCATGTTTTCTCCGCAACGAAAAAGGGGGCTAAAAGCCCCCTTTCTATACTATGCTCCGACTCAATACTATGCTTCGGCTATTTCTTCGAGGTAAGGGTAGTCAATATACCCCTCCGCTCCCTGGGTGTAAAAAGTCGAGGGATCTGCTTCATTAAGCTCGGCCCCAAGCTTCAGGCGCTCCGGAAGGTCCGGGTTGGCAATGAAGGGCACACCAAAGGCGACAGCGTCGGCCAATCCGGATTCGATGGCCTGTTCTGCTTCTTCACCGGTGTAGCTCATGTTGAGGATCAACTTGCCCTTGAAGCGCTCGCGGACCGGGGTAATCACGTCTGCTTGCTGCTCCCCAAAAAAGTCGCTGCGCATTAAATGAACAAAGGCCAGGCCGTAGTCGTTCAGACGCTTGGCGAGCCAGGTGACCAGGCCGACCGGATCACTGTCCTTCATGCTCTGGAAACTGTTGAGCGGGCTCAGTCGAACACCGACGTTCTCGGAACCGAACACTCCGGATACGGCTTCAATCACCTCCAGCAGCAGTCGGGCGCGATTTTCGATCGGGCCACCGTAAGGGCCTTCTCGATGGTTGGAACCATCACGGAGGAACTGGTCCAGCAGGTAGC